>CALZJI010000200.1 GCA_945787615.1 uncultured Chromatiaceae bacterium
CACGTGAAGAATCACAGTAGGCTTGAGGTCTTGGGGCAATGGAAAATATTGAAGCATCACCGTTAACATTGAGAGGAGGGGAATGATGGAGCAAGAGAAAACAGAAACTACGGCGGCCGCCACGGAGACTGGCAAACCAAAATCCAATGCGGAGCTATGGTTGCGGGGCCTTTTTATGCTGTTTTTCCTAGTGGTAACCAGGCTCGTTGAATTTGTCGTGCTAGCGCTGTTGGTGGTTCAATTTCTATACAAACTCATTACAAAGAAACCCAATCAACCGTTATTGGATTTTGGTCAGAGTTTAAGTAGTTACTTGTACGGGATTGTACGTTTTCAAACATTTAATACGGAAGTTAGACCCTTTCCATTCAGCGCTTGGCCGTCGAGTGCGGGTCAAACAACAATAGAGACGAAGCCGGTCGAGGTATCTGCAGAGATGGAAAGAAGCGGTGGAGCGGTTCCGCCGACGCAAGCTCAAGCCTCGTAATCACGACGTCTTACATCACGATAAGCGAAAAGGGCGGTAAAATACCGCCCTTTTCGTAATCAGTGTGGCGGGTGATGAGCAAAACATAGTCCGCCATCTTCGAAAAGTTCCTTGTGTTTCAATCGTATGCCCTGAGTGCAGCATGAACAATCGTTTGTTAGATAGTTTGACCTTAGGGCTTAGGGCTCGCGAAAAAATAACTTCGTATTTTTCGCGCCCAGATTTGGGTCCGATTTGGACAATCCGATTGAGCGAAACCGCAGGACTAGCCCGGCTAATTCGAGGATTTTGCGATTGAGGATTGTTCAAAGATGGCCCGATGATGGGATGCGAAAATCGTAAGTTATTTTTTCGCGAGTCCTTAACCCGTATTACGCATGCCTGCTGCGATCGCGTTTATCGAGCGCAGCAAAGGATCGCGCCAGCGGGTACGCTCTTCCTCGTCCAGAGATTCGTTACGGAAACGCTCAAGGAGCGTGATTTGGATATAGTTTAAAGGGTCGAGATAAGGATCCCGGCGCTTAACAGAGAGCGCGAGCACGGGATTGTCCTCCATGAATTCTTCGGAATCACTTATCGCCAGAATTTGTTCTACGGTTCTCACGTATTCATGTTCGACGAATCCATAGATTCTTTCTGCCAGTTCTTGATTTCCGCATAATTTCGCATATTCGCCGGCGATGGTCATATTGGCTTTTACTAAAGCCATTTGGGTGTTGCTCAGTAGCGCTCTAAATGTCGCGCATTCTTGATACATTGCCCGCAGTTGGGCTAGTTTCGCTGTGGAATCGCCTCGCCATCGCTGCAGCGCGGTGCCGATGCCGAACCAAGCAGGTAACGTATGGCGAGACTGGGCCCAACCAAACACCCAAGGGATTGCGCGAATCGATTCTTTTGAGCGGTCTTTCTGTTTGCGATGGGAAGGTCTTGACCCTATATTCATTAGGCCGATTTCGGAGACAGGCGTTGCCTCGTAGAAATAGTCGAGAAATCCTGCGGTATGGCTTGTTAATTCGCGATAAACCTCTTCACCGATTCGGGCGAGATCACGAAGTACATCGAGGTATTCGTCCTTGTCAGGCGTCTCTGATTGAATCAGGCCGCTGCTTGCTTTCATTAAACCTGTCGCACCCATGGCTAGTTCATAGGTCGCCGTTTCGGCATTGCTGTATTTAGACGATAGCACTTCGCCTTGCTCCGTAAACTTTATTTCGCCGAGTACCGTGCCCGGAGGCTGGGACAAGATGGCGGAATGTGTGGGTCCGCCGCCGCGTCCTACGGTGCCGCCGCGACCATGAAATAATCGGCAACGAACTTGCCGTTGTTGAGTAATCTTAGTAATTTTCTGCTGCGCTTCGTACAGTGCCCAAGCTGAGGCGAGGATACCGCCGTCTTTACACGAATCCGAGTACCCCAACATCACTTCTTGTTGATTCCCACTGGCGCTTATAAGAGCTCGGTAGGTGGGATTGTCCAATAGCGTAGTCATGACTTCTTCGATGTGTTTGAGATCTTCAACGGTTTCAAACAGGGGGGTAACGCGGATGTCGCACCGCCAACCGCCTGGTAGCGGAACCACCACACCTTCCTGTCGCGCCAACATGATAACTTCCAATACGTGGCTGGCGGAGTGGGTCATGGAGATCACGTAATTGCCAAAGGCATTGGGGCTGATTTCGTCTCGCATGGACTTCATAACGCGAAAAACCTGTAAGGTTTCGACGGTTTCAGGCGAGAGTAGTTCGTCGTTGTTGCTTAGCGGGTTTTCGCGCGCAATGACGTCGCACAATAATTCTATCCGTTTCAGTTCAGGTAGGCTGAGGTAGTCCGTGCCGGGTTCCGCATGACTGAGCAGCTCTGCAACGGCGCTGCTATGGCGCGAGGATTCCTGGCGAAGATCCAGCGACAACAAAAAGAAGCCAAACGTCTCGACCAGGCGAATCAGGTCTTTCAATTCTCCGTTGGCAACATTACCGTCGCCGTGGCTAATGAGTGAGTCCCTTATAAGGTAAAGCTCGTTCAACAGTTCGTCTTCACCGGCGTAGCCGTCGGCGTTATCGATCGCTTCCCGTTGTTGGAGAGGGCGCTTAACGGCAATGAGGTTTTGCTCGAGCCGGTAACGCATGACAAACAGCTTGCGGCGATACGGTTCATGCTTAAAACGATCGGGATTATCGCCGAATACCGCGGTCTCATAGGTGCGATCATCGGCTATGCTATCCATGAGGGCATCAGTGGGCTTACACATCAATACGGAATGTGTAAGGATTAAATGTAGCCGGGTAATACGAGAAAGGTATTCGAGCAGCACGGCGCGTGTCTGTAACCGCAATGCGAATTGTGTGGTCTCCGGCTTAACATTCGGATTACCGTCTCGGTCTCCGCCAATCCAGGAGCCAAAGCGTAGGAAACTCGGCACACGAATGGTAGTGCCTTCGGCCAAGTCCCCGCCGTAAACGCGTTCGATCGCGTTTTCCAAAAACCGGTAGGTCTTGGGTATAGCTTGAAACAGACTGTCTTGAAAGTAAAATATCCCGTTGCGGATTTCGTCGCGTACCTGCGGGCGGTGGACCCGGACCTCGTCGGTTTTCCATAAAAGCTGTATCTGATCCTGTAATAGGCGGGTGACGTCGTCTCTCTCCCGGCGCGATAAGCGCGGGTCATCCAGCCGTTCACTGGTAACGAATATTCTACGCAACGCCTCCATGATCGTGCGTCTTTTTGACTCGGTCGGGTGTGCCGTAATCACGGGAATATAGGCGAGCTTGTCCAATAACGCTTGTAACTCGTCGGGGGTCACGCCATCTTCATAAAACTGGCGAATGGTATGATCGAACGAGCCCCACCAGAGCGGGCCGTTTGCGCGCACGTCGCGGCGACGTTGTTGGTGTTGAAATGCCTCTTCGGCAATGTTAACCAAACTAAAGTAGGTGCTAAATGCACGGACCACGTGGGTTAACATGGTTGGGTTGAGTTTTCGAATGAGCCTGTTTAGCTGCTCCCTCTTATACGGATTTTCCTCTTTATGAAGGCGGATATAGCCCTTGCGAAGCGCTTCCACAGCGACTAGTACACGGCCACCTTCTTGGTCCCGAAGAATGTTACCGAGGAGATTACCAAACAACTTGACCCGTGATCTTAGCGCCTTATCGTTCATAATTCCATGATTCTAAACAATAAAAATGGGAGATGCTAGCGTAAGGCTAGCGCCTAAAAACAGCCGGCTATTATATCCGTTATCTGTAGGGTTTGTCTGTGTTCCGGTATTGGCGAGCGAGCTCGTATAGATCGATATAGGCTCGTGCGCTGCGGCTCCAACTGTAATCCGCCGCCATGGCTCGTTTTGCTATTTGCGACCACAGTTGTGGCTGACGGTAGAGGTGGAGTGCCCTTTCCACGGTGGCTCGGAGCGCCTGGGGCGCGGCGATATCGAACGAGAAGCCATTGGCCGTGTCGGCGTCAAGGCTTTCGTCAGTTGCGTCTATTACCGTGTCCGCCAGCCCCCCGGTGTGCCGGACGATGGGTATTGTACCATAGCGGAGGCTATACATTTGATTCAGCCCGCATGGCTCGAACCGGGACGGCATTAGGAACATATCGGCGCCGCTTTCGATTGTGTGGGCCAGTTCTTCGCTGAAGCCGATGTGGACAGCGATTTTGTCGGGATGGTTTGCGGCAATTTGGGTAAAAGCCAGTTCGAAACGCTTGTCTCCTGTTCCCAGGACTATAAACTGTACGTCATATTCTCCAATAATGTTGGGTATTACCTGGAGAACGAGATCACCCCCTTTTTGTTCGACCAACCGGCCTACCATGCCTATGAGTGGGGTATCGGGTTTAACGGGTAAGCCAAAACGTTCTTGCAGTGCGGTTTTATTAGAGGCTTTGCCGCCAAACTTATCAGCGCTGTAGTTTTTTGCGATAAACGGGTCCGTAGCCGGGTTCCACACGGCGTAGTCAGCACCGTTGAGAATGCCAACTAATCGTTCGGCCCGATGAACGAGTAGCCCGTCCAAGCCATTTCCAAAAGCTGGTGTACGTATTTCGTGTGAATAGGTGGGGCTAACGGTGTTCAGCATATCCGAATAAACCAGCCCCCCTTTTACAAATGAGAACAAGCCGTGAAACTCCATGCTATGTATGTCCCATAGATCAGGCGGTAGTTGAAAATCGACCCTAAGGCGTTCGAACGTCTCTGCCGGGAAGAGTCCCTGGTAGGCTAGGTTATGGATTGTGAAGACTGAGGCCGGTCGCCTCGGTTGATGCGCCAATAAAGCCGGCACGAGGGCGCTTTGCCAGTCATTGCAGTGCACGATATCGGGGTACCAATTGAGTCCGGCTTGATTGAGTGCGATCAGTTCCGCGGCTTTAGCGAAGACCGTGAACCGCTCTGCATTGTCGTGCCAATCGTGGCCGTCGGGGCCCGCGTAGAGCCCGCCAGGGCGGTCGAAATGAGCGGGCGAGTCAATAAACCATACTGTTACGTGGGTGTTTGGCAGCTTACCTTCAAGGATGCGGACAACCGAGCTGTTGCTAACGTCGATAAGGCCGACCATTGCTAACTTACCGGCGATTCGAAGAACCTCGCGGTAGGCGGGCAATACGATCCGAATATCACACTTGAGGGCTTTCAATGCCGTGGGAAGGCTGCCGCCAACGTCCCCCAATCCTCCGGTTTTGACCAGCGGCGCGGCTTCACTGGTGACAAATAAGATCTTATCGTTTTGCATTATCTTATTGTTTCTTATGTTTTCCAATCGTTTTCATTGCTATTTATAATTGCTATTTATAATAGCTCCATAATATCCTTAGCCCGCATTTCCCACAACAAACTCGGGAGATCGTGAAGAGAAGGATATATCGGACTTAACCCAAGATGGAAATTCTGACCCGAATTGATACATTGCAGGAAGAGACGATCCCCAGTAAGGTCAAATTTCAGCTTAAGATCCGGCCAAGTTGTCCGCAACACGGCTTGTTTTCTGATATATAGGGTAAAGTAAAGATGGACGGGCGGAAACGGAAAAACACGAACCGAACCTCCGAGAATGGTGGCTCTCGAAGCGACCTCTTTAATTATTTCGATAGCCGTAGTCGCCATAAGCGGCGCCACGGTTTCAAGGATTCAGTAATGGTGCGTAATAACGCCATAGGTTGTATGGTGTCCGTTAGCGGCACCTAAGATTAAGCCAGTTAAGGGGAAACGTAATGAAAATAGCGATGATCGGGCTAGGGAAAATGGGCAGTAACATGGCGCGCCGGTTGCGTCGTGGTGGCATCGACGTGGTCGGTTACAATCGCTCCCCCGAAATTGTGCGGCAGCTTGCGGAGGAGGAAGGTATGATTGCAGCCTCTTCCTTGGAAGATGCCGTGACCAAGCTTTCCGCGCCACGCGTTGTATGGTTGATGTTGCCCAGCGGAGAACCGACCGAGAAGGCGATTACGGACTTGGTTCCGATGCTGTCGAAAGGCGACATTATCGTAGACGGCGGCAATTCAAACTACCACGACAGCGTTCGCCGCGGCGCGACACTCGCCGACTACGATATTGGCTTTATGGATGCCGGGACCTCCGGCGGCGTCTGGGGCCTCGATAATGGTTATTGCCTCATGGTGGGCGGCACAGCCGAGGTGGCAGCGGTCTTGACGCCCGCGCTAAAAGTTCTGGCGCCCGCGCCCGATCGCGGCTGGGCACATGTCGGACCCGTAGGCTCGGGGCATTTTACCAAAATGATTCATAATGGCATCGAGTACGGAATGATGCAGGCTTACGCCGAGGGGTTTGCTTTATTGCGGGGAAAAAGCGAATTTAATCTGGATCTTGCGCAGATCTCGGAATTATGGCGCCACAGCTCGGTTGTGCGTAGTTGGTTGTTGGATTTAACTGCCGATGCATTGCAAGAGGACCAGGTCTTGGAAAATATCGCGCCCTACGTTTCGGATTCCGGAGAGGGTCGTTGGACCGTTGTTGAGTCGGTCGACCAAGGCGTGGCGGCGCCGGTTCTGAGTCTGGCGTTACAGATGCGCTTTGAGAGTCAAGATTCGCAGGGCTACGGTTACCGCTTATTGTCGATGATGCGTAATGCCTTCGGTGGTCATGCGGTCAAAAGCCCGGGGGAGCAGTAATGATTGAGTCATCCACGCTCGTAATATTTGGCGCTACCGGTAGTCTAACTCGCCTGAAACTGATTCCCGCCTTATTTAAATTGGATGTGGATAAGCTCTTACCCGAAGGGATGCGTATTCTCGCGTTTGCGCGGCGTCCGTGGGATCAAGAGAAGTGGCTGAGTGAGGTCGCGCAGATGTTGCGAGCGTTGCAGATTGACGGAGCCAACCAAGAGGCGTTTGAGCGTTTCCGGCAACGCTTGTACTACCTCCAAGGAGACTTGAACGATTTTGACGCTTATCAAAAAGTTAAAGATAAACTGGAAAACGATATCGAATTTCCAACAAACGCAATCTTCTATTTATCCATTCGGCCCGCGGACTTCGGCGTTGTATCGGAAAATCTTGGGCGTTCTGGCTTAGTTGAGGAAAAGCACGGTTGGCGGCGGGTGGTTATCGAAAAGCCCTTTGGCTATGACTTGCTTAGTGCCCAGGTATTGCAGAAAGGTTTTCACAAAAATTTCGGAGAGCATCAAATTTTTCGCATAGACCATTACCTCGGTAAGGCAACGGTCCAGAACGTGTTGGTGTTTCGTTTTGCCAACTTATTGCTTGAGCCCTTGTGGAACCGGAATTATATTGACCATATTCAGATTACTCATTCGGAAACCCTCGGTTTGGACGCGCGAGGTGGTTATTATGAAGCGGCGGGAGCGCTTCGAGACATGATTCAAAGTCATCTCATGCAGCTTCTCGCGTTGGTGGCCATGGAACCCCCGGTAAGCATGCAGGCCGAAGCGCTGCGAGATGAGAAAGTGAAGGTGCTCAAATCCATTCGCCCCATTCCTCAGAACGCCGTGCACGCGCACGCTTTTCGGGCTCAATACACGAGGGGTATAGTGGGAACTGAGCCCGTCGTGGGCTATCTCGAAGAGGATGGGGTGGCCCAGAATAGCACCACTGAAACTTATGCGGCACTCAAACTGTATATCGATAACTGGCGATGGCGGGGCGTACCGTTTTACCTGCGTACCGGAAAACGGATGGCGGAGGCGAGTTCAGCGATTTGCATTCGTTTCAAGCATCCTCCGCACCAACTGTTTCATGCTACCCAGGTGGAACAGTTACGACCAAATTGGTTACTGTTGGGTATACAGCCACACGAATGCATGACGCTGGAGGTTCAAGTCAAGGCGCCGGGTTTAGAAATGAAAACGCGGTCTATGGGCCTTGATGCGACCTATCGCAGTGACTTGGATGAGAAACGCGATGCTTACGAGGACCTGTTGTTGGACGTCCTAGAAGGGGATCACTCGCTGTTTTTACGCTACGACGAGGTCGAATGGGCATGGCGCGTCGTGGATCCAATATTAAAAGTCTGGTCAATGGAGCGCGAATTTATTAATTCTTATGCCGCCGGAACATGGGGGCCAAGGGGTACGTATCGTTTGTTCGATCGAGACGATCAATTCTGGCGACACTCGTTAACGCTAGAAGGCTCGGATGTCAGTGCGGAGGCTTATTAGCTGCGCTTGGGTGTAGATTTTTAATGCGTCGAAGAGGGTAAATAATAGGACGTTTCATGAAGCGTGCTTTGGGGCGTAGTCATTACAACTATAATGAGAGGATATTATGTCCGAGTTAAAAAGCTCGCCGGTTTGGCAAGCGCTGGAAGCCCATTATCATGCAATGGCCGGTGTACATTTACGCGATCTGTTTGCCGAAGATCCAGGTCGTTTTGACAAATTTTCTCTAGCGGTTAACGAGGTTCTGCTCGACTATTCGAAAAATATTATTACGGATTCGACGTTATCACGGTTGTTCGACCTGGCGCGTGCTCGCAATTTGCCTTCATACATTGAGAGTATGTTCCGTGGTGACAAAATCAATACGACCGAGAACCGTGCGGTGTTGCACGTTGCGTTACGCAACCGCTCTAATCGCCCCATTCTTGTCGATGGTGAGGATGTGATGGCGAAGGTCGGCGCAGTTCTGACACAGATGAAATCCTTCTGTGAAGCGGTACGCTCGGGTAGTTGGACAGGCTATAGCGGTAAAACCATCACTGACGTCGTCAACATTGGGATTGGCGGATCTGATTTGGGCCCCGTAATGGTGACCGAAGCGTTGAGGCCGTATGGTAAACCCGGCTTAAATGTACACTTTGTTTCCAATATTGATGGTACACATATAATGGAAACGCTGCGCCGATTAGATGCTGACACAACTTTATTCATTATCGCCTCGAAAACGTTTACTACGCAAGAAACGTTGGTTAATGCCAACACGGCTAAGGAGTGGTTCCTGCGGGCCGCAAAAGACCCCCGAGCCGTTGCTAAACATTTTGTGGCGCTTTCCACCAACACGGAAGAAGTCGCCAAGTTCGGCATCGATACAAAGAATATGTTCGAATTCTGGGATTGGGTTGGCGGCAGGTACTCGCTGTGGGGCGCGATCGGTTTATCCATTGCCGTCTACATAGGAATGGATAACTTCGAGCAACTGTTAGCCGGTGCCTGTGAGATGGATGAGCACTTCCGCACAGCGCCGCTTGAGCATAATATGCCGGTGATAATGGGGTTGTTGGGAATTTGGTACAATAATTTTTTTGGTGCCCAAACCCACGCGATACTACCGTACGATCAGTATATGCATCGTTTTCCTGCTTACCTCCAGCAGGGCGACATGGAAAGTAATGGCAAGCGCGTTACGCGGGATGGAGAGGTCGTGGACTATTCGACGGGCCCCATTATCTGGGGTGAGCCTGGCACCAATGGTCAACACGCATTCTACCAGCTGATTCACCAGGGAACGAAATTGATTCCCGCCGATTTTCTCGCTCCGATGGAAAGTCATAACCCTGTCGGTAATCACCATGCAATTTTGTTAGCTAATTATTTAGCTCAAACAGAAGCCTTGATGAGGGGCAAGACGGCTGACGAAGCGCGTGCCGAGTTGACTGATCAAGGAGTGAGTGACGACGAAATTAGCACATTAATACCTCACAAGGTCTTCGAGGGTAGTAAACCCACCAACTCTATTCTATATCCCAAGCTTACTCCGCGTATCCTCGGAAATTTAATTGCACTTTATGAACATAAGATTTTCACACAAGGTGTTATTTGGAATGTTAATTCATTCGATCAGTGGGGCGTGGAGCTGGGTAAGCAATTGGCAAAAGCGATCTTGCCGGAGTTGGCCGATGCGCGTCAAATTAGCAACCATGACGCATCAACCAATGGCCTAATTAATTACCTTAAAACGCATCGTGGATCGTGAGTGAACCAGGTGTTTAGGGCCGCGGAAAATAACAATTGTCCAACCTTGTTTGTCTTTTTGCTCAGCTTCTGCGTTACGGCAATTGTTGCATATTCCAATATGCGCCAATTGCCGCGCCTTGAATCCGAACAAAAATCCGGCGCAATCTTTGGACAATTATTTTTTTCCGCGGCCCTTAATTCTACCGATCGGCGATGTTTTTTCGGTGGATTATGCCTTGGATTGGCGCTCGCTCTCGCGAGCGTTTTCACCGGCGTCGCCTTCGCGACTCAAGGTCAAGATACGACAGGTGCTGAAACCAAAAGAGCAACCGCGAGCGGTACTCCTGTTTTTGGTTACCGCGTAATTAACCGATTCCCCCACGACCCCACCGCATTTACCCAGGGGCTCGTCTACGCTGGCGGCGTGTTGTATGAGAGCACTGGGCTGTTGGGTCAATCAACGTTACGAGAGGTAGACTTAGAAACGGGTAAAGTCCGCCGTCTGGTAAAATTGCCCGCACGTGTATTCGGTGAAGGGCTTGCGTTATGGAAAGAACGGTTGGTTCAGCTAACCTGGCGTTCACGGGTTGGTTTTGTCTTTGATCGCGAGAGTTTCCAGTTCCTTCGACAATTCCGATATATGACCGAAGGCTGGGGGTTGGCTCATGATGGCAAGCAATTAATAATGAGCGATGGCAGCGCAAATCTTTATTTTCTTGATCCAGAGACCTTTGCGTTAATAGATAGGCTCGAGGTTAAGGATAATGGTGTTCCTGTGGCGAAACTCAACGAGTTGGAATTTATAAAAGGGGAGATTTTTGCCAACGTATGGGAAACAGACCGGATCGCGCGGATATCGCCCGATACCGGGAACGTACTGAGTTGGGTCGATTTATCCGGGCTATTAGGCCCCGTTGTAGTCGACAAGCGAGATGGCAGCGTCTTAAACGGTATCGCCTATGATGTTGAGGGTGATCGATTATTCGTGACGGGAAAGCGATGGCCGCAGTTGTTCGAAATACAGCTACTACCGCGCTCTTAAGGCAATTTAATTTTCTTTTACAATGGCGCGGATTGCTTTAGGCGTTGAGTATGACGGTACGCCGTTTTCCGGTTGGCAAATCCAAGAAGGAGTGCGTACGGTACAAGAGTGTGTTGAGGACGCCTTATCGAAGGTTGCCGATCATCCCGTACGCGTAACGTGTGCGGGACGTACCGACGCCGGTGTTCACGCCACCGGCCAGGTGGTGCACGTTGACAGCGAAGCACGCCGTGATGAGCGAGCGTGGGTGTTCGGCGCGAATGCTAATTTACCCGAAGAAATTAGTGTAATATGGGCAAAAACGGTAGACAGTTCTTTCCACGCGCGTTTCGCCGCGCGGAGACGACGTTATCGATATGTCATCTATAACCGAGCCGTTCGACCGACGTTTCTAGCGTACCGCGTGACATGGGTATACCGGCCGCTTGACGAATCAAAAATGGCCGAAGGCGCTAGGTTTCTTGTCGGAGAGCATGACTTTTCATCCTATCGCGCGTTAGGTTGCCAGGCAAAAAATCCGGTTAGAACGATCAATACGCTCGAAATTACTAGGCGAGGCTCATTTGTGTTTATCGATGTGGAAGCCAATGCGTTTTTACATCATATGGTGCGCAATATCGCCGGCGTGCTCATCGCTATCGGTGCGGGAGAAAAACCGCCGAATTGGGCAAATGACGTCCTTGGCTACCGAGATCGCGCTCTCGGCGGAGTCACCGCGCCGCCTCATGGGTTGTATCTTGAAGGCGTGGCTTATCCCGATGCATTTGGTTTACCGAGAATTTCGTCGTCCGCTCTAATCTGGTAGACTGTAGCAACTGCCCAAAGAATTACTCCGTGCGAACGCGAATTAAAATCTGTGGTGTCACGCGCCCTGAAGACGCGCGTAACGCGGCCCAAGCGGGCGCGGATGCCATTGGGCTGGTTTTCTACGCCGCAAGTCCACGGGCGGTGTCGGTGCCGCAAGCCAGGCGAATTATTGCCGCTTTGCCGCCGTTTGTTACAACGGTCGGTCTTTTCGTGGATGCCTCCCCCGATGAGATCGAAGCGGTGTTGCGTGCCATACCGCTTGGTTTGGTGCAATTCCACGGCGATGAGTTGCCCGAGCAATGCGACCGCTATGGGGTGCCATACATTAAAGCGGTGCGCATGAAGGAGCATGTAATCCTGTCAAATGTGGCCGCAGCATATGAAACAGCCAGCGGGCTATTATTGGATACTTATCGAGCCGGTGTGCCCGGGGGTACGGGAAAGACCTTCGATTGGTCACGAGTGCCGCGCAACCTAGGAAAGCCGGTCATTGTGGCGGGGGGGCTAACACCTGAGAACATCACCGAGGCGGTTGGGCAAACAAAGCCGTACGCGGTGGATGTAAGCGGTGGCGTGGAATCGGCAAAGGGTATAAAGGACGCAACAAAAATGAGAGCGTTCATCAGAGGTGTAATGCGTGTCAATGAAAAAGAGTAGTCAAGCAAGCATGGTGATGCCAGAGGTGGTCCTTCCCGACGAGAATGGGCACTTTGGCGCTTATGGGGGACGCTTTGTCGCCGAAACGTTGATGGCGCCGCTGGAGGAACTTCGCCAGGCCTACGAGACTTTTTCCCAAGACCCCGGTTTTCTCGAAGAGCTGGACTGGGATTTAACCTATTTCGTGGGTCGTCCGTCACCGCTTTATCACGCCGAGCGCTGGAGTGAAGGATTGGGCGGTGCGCAGATTTATTTGAAACGGGAAGACCTCAACCATACTGGCGCTCACAAGGTGAACAATACCGTGGGCCAGGCGTTGATCGCTAAGCGTATGGGTAAAACGCGCGTCATTGCGGAGACCGGAGCAGGGCAACACGGCGTGGCGACGGCGACCGTCGCCGCTCGCTTTGGCATGGAGTGCGTTGTGTACATGGGGGCTGAAGACATTCAGCGCCAAGCCATTAATGTTTACCGTATGCGCTTGCTAGGCGCGGAGGTGGTGCCGGTCGAGTCAGGTTCGAGAACACTTAAAGACGCGTTAAATGAGGCCATGCGTGACTGGGTTACCAACGTGGATACTACGTTCTACATCATCGGAACGGTGGCCGGGCCCCACCCTTATCCTGCCATGGTCAGGGATTTCCAGGCCATCATTGGTCGGGAAGCCAGAGCACAAATTCTGGAGCAGGCGGGAAGGCTCCCCGACGCGTTAATTGCCTGTGTCGGCGGGGGGTCAAACGCCATCGGTTTGTTCTATCCTTTTCTCGGCGACGAACTCGTGTCCATGTACGGTGTCGAGGGCGGTGGTGATGGCTTAAATACAGGTCGTCACGCGGCACCCCTGTGCGCCGGTCGTCCCGGCGTATTGCATGGAAATCGCACCTATCTCATGGAGGACAGCAACGGTCAGATTATCGAAACCCATTCCGTGTCGGCGGGGTTGGATTATCCCGGTGTTGGGCCTGAGCATGCTTGGCTTAAGGATTCCGGTCGTGCAAAGTATGTTGCGGCCACTGACGATGAAGCGTTGTCCGCGTTTCATGGGCTAACGCGAATAGAAGGTATAATGCCGGCATTAGAGTCAAGCCATGCCTTGGCATATGCGGTAAAGCTCGCTCCTCAATTATCCAAGGATCAAATCATCGTTATTAATCTTTCGGGGCGCGGCGACAAAGATATTCACACGGTGGCCGCGCGACAAGGGATAACGCTATGAGTCGTATTCAGGCGCGTTTCACGGCACTGCAAGCGCAGAGCCGAAAGGCGCTGATCCCCTATATTACTGCCGGAGATCCGCGCTCTGACACAACGGTCCCAATGATGCACGCGATGGTCACAGCGGGTGCCGATATAATCGAGTTGGGCGTACCTTTCTCTGATCCAATGGCGGATGGACCGGTTATTCAGGCGGCCTGTGAGCGTGCGCTAGCCAACGGTGTGGCGCTCAGTGATGTGTTGGCAATGGTACGGTCGTTTCGCGAAGAAGACACGGAGACACCCGTCGTGCTCATGGGCTACCTTAATCCCATTGAAGTCATGGATTACTCGGTTTTTGCCCGGCAGGCCCGAGAGGCGGGGGTGGACGGCGTCTTGACCGTTGATTTACCGCCGGAGGAGGGGTATCAACTTACAACGGCTTTGCAAGAAGAGGGTGTCGATGCTGTTTTTCTGTTAGCGCCGACCAGCACGGAGGCGCGAATCGCTAAAATTTGCGCAGCGGCGAGCGGTTTTGTCTATTATGTATCCTTGAAAGGTGTCACCGGTGCGGCAACCTTGGATGTGGAGGAGGTTAGGAATAAGTTAGCGTTAATACGGTCGGCAACGTCGTTACCGATTGGCGTTGGTTTCGGCATAAAGGACGCGTCGACGGCGGCGGCTATCGCGGAAATCGCCGATGCGGTCGTAGTTGGTAGCGCCGTGGTGAAAAAGTTTGAACAGTACGCCTCCGCACCCAACAAAATTGAAGGGGAAGTCGTTTCTTTGTTGACGTCGATGCGGCAAGCGATGGACCAAATAGGCCACTGAATTGACCGTAACGTCCAAGACGTGGTCGTGAAGGAGAGCGAAAACAGGAACTGAATTATGTCACAGGTATGTGTTGTTAGTACACGATCGGCGCTGGTAACAATGTTTATTTTTAGTTAAAAGAAGCTCGGTCTATAACGTCATAATGAGTTATCGGCTATCATTTAACCTTCTATTGAATTACGGTTGTTTCTGTACATGAGCTGGTTCGAAAAATTAATTCCTTCGAAAATCAGGACCGAAGGAAAACATAAAAAGAACGTACCGGAAGGTTTGTGGACCAAATGCGCCGACTGCAATGCTATTCTTTATAGGGTGGAAGTGGAACGAAATCTCGAGGTGTGTCCTAAGTGCGGTCATCACATGCGCATAGGCGCACGCAAACGGTTGGAGACGTTTCTCGATCCCGAACCTCGCGAAGAAATCGGGGATGATCTTGAGCCGGTCGATGCGTTAAAATTCAAGGACAGCAAAAAATACAAAGATCGATTGACGCAGGCCCAAAAGAATACCAAAGAGCGCGACGCGCTTATCGTCATTAAAGGGCAAGTCAAAAACGTTCCCCTGGTCGCCGCGGCGTTCGAGTTTCGTTTTATGGGTGGGTCGATGGGATCGGTCGTCGGGGAACGATTTGTTCGTGCGGTGAATACAAGTGTAGAGAATCATATTCCTCTAATTTGTTTTTCTGCCAGCGGTGGCGCGCGTATGCAAGAGGCATTATTTTCGCTAATGCAAATGGCCAAAACCAGCGCCGCATTGGCGGTGATGCGAGAGAAAGGCATACCTTATATTTCGGTAATGACAGATCCGACGATGGGGGGCGTGACCGCGAGCCTGGCGATGTTGGGTGATATCAATTTAGCGGAGCCCAAAGCCTTAATCGGCTTTGCCGGGCCTCGCGTAATTCAGCAAACAGTGCGAGAAACGTTGCCGGAGGGGTTTCAGCGTAGCGAGTTTCTCCTTGAGCATGGCGTGCTGGATATGATCACTGATCGTCGTGATATGCGTGATCGCATTGCAGGCTTGTTGGACAAACTTGGGTATTCAACGCAGAAATCGTAACCACGAACGCTGGCGCTTCGCATTCGTGCCTTTTCAATTGTATGCCGCGTTAAGTGATGACACGGCGCAGTCTTGAACAATGGTTGGCGTGGCAGGAAACGTTGCACGCCAAGTCCGTTGACTTAGGCCTGCAACGCGTTGAGACCGTTTTAGTTCGTCTTGGCGCGGATAAACCTCCGTTTACTATTCTGACCGTTGCCGGCACCAATGGAAAAGGTTCATCCGTGGCGATGTTGGAGTCCATCCTCGGTACGGCGGGCTATCGGGTCGGGGCCTACACATCTCCCCATCTGCTTCGTTACAACGAACGCGTGCGCGTCGGCGGCGAGGAGGTTAGTGACGAAGAACTTTGCCAGGCGTTTGCGCGTATTGACTCAGCGAGAAGCTCTGTTTCCCTCACGTATTTTGAATTTGCCACGTTAGCTGCGCTAGATATTTTTTGCTGGCGCGGCGTCGAGATTGCCGTCCTCGAAGTGGGGCTAGGGGGGCGGATGGATGCGGTAAATTCGTTGGATGCGGACGTGGCGTTGGTCACCACCGTGGATGTCGATCATGTCGCATGGCTGGGGCCCAATCGGGAATCGATAGGATATGAAAAAGCGGGGATTTTTCGAGAAGGGCGCCCTGCCGTGGTTGGCGATCCGCTGCCGCCGCGGCGTTTAGTCGCTCATGCGGAGGCTATCGGTGCGCCACTTTATGTACAGGGCGACGCATTCCATTATACGGTAGATGTCGCCAGTTGGCGATGGTATTGCGAGGATTCGCAACGCTTCGGAATACCACATCCTGCCCTTCGAGGTCGGTCTCAGATTCAGAACGCCGCTGCCGTGTTGATGGTTCTGAACCTGATCAGGTCACGTTTTCCCGTTGGGCAAGATGATATTCGTCGGGGCCTATTAAACGTAAGATTACCCGGGCGTTTCCAGCTCT
Organism: uncultured Chromatiaceae bacterium; assembly: GCA_945787615.1. Taxonomy (GTDB): domain Bacteria; phylum Pseudomonadota; class Gammaproteobacteria; order JAADHS01; family JAADHS01; genus CALZJI01. Next base: position 16,376 of record CALZJI010000200.1, read on the forward strand.
TATCCACACCGGTACCCACAATTCTTGACGTCGCGCACAACGAACAGAGTGCGCGGACACTGAAACAAAACCTCGATGAGCATCAGTGTAAAGGGCGTACTTTCGCTTTGATTGGGATGTTGGCGGAGAAAGACATTAACGGCGTGGTATGTGCGCTGGATCCAGCCGTCGACGAATGGCATGGAGCCGGTTTGGCCGTAGAGCGGGGCGCCAACGCAGTTTATATGGCGAGCCAGTTGAGTAACGTTGCGCTGCGCGGTACGGTCGAGATCCATCAAAACGTTCGCCAGGCCTATCAAGCGATACGTGAGGTCGCGACAGCCGACGATCGAATTGTTGTCTTTGGTTCTTTTTATACCGTGGCGGCGCTGCTAGAGATGGGTATAATAGGGGACAGTACGTAGTCAACAGCATTTTTGGCCGACCACATATCATTGTTTTGGAGGATTGCCGCGATGCAAGAACGGATGAAACAGCGTGTCGTAGGAGGGGTTGTAGTGTTGGCATTGGCCATCATCGTTGTCCCAATGATGCTGGATTTCGACGAGGAGACGACCGTGGGGGTCAGCGATTCCGTGATTCCTCCCAGGCCGCAGCCCGAAACTAAATCGGTGTCCATACCCCTACAAGAATGGTCGGATAAGACCATGGCCGACGTAATGCCCGAACCGAGTTCACCTCCAGATCAACCCGTACGTGATCAGCCTACTCCGCTGGCGCCGACGCCGCAGACAACAACGCCTATAACCACTGGGTCGTCGAACAAAGTGGCCGAAGCGGCCCCCATTACGGCGGCTACTTTAAGCGACGAACCTAAACCCGCTGTCGCGCCGCCGAAGGAGGAGGTCGCGAACGTTGAGCAAGCTAAAAATGTTGAGCAAGCTAAAACAGAATCCAAACCCAATCCCAAACCGGCTCAGACGGCAAAGGTAACGCCGCCAAAGACGCCCGCACTAAAGCCGAAACTTGCCGAACCTGCCACGGGATCCGCGGCTTGGGCCGTGCAGGTCGGGAGTTTTCGTAAACGGACGAATGCGGAAAAATTACGCGATAAGCTGTTAAGTTCTGGTTATAACGCCTTTGTCGTGCAGCGTAAAACCAACGGGCAGACGGTCGTTCGCGTCAGAGTCGGGCCCGAATTAGTTCGCGCCAAGGCGGACCGGCTGCGAGCAGAGCTAGAGGATGAGCTAAAACTCGAGGCAATGGTGGTTAAGCTGCGCTAGCCCGCATTTCCCACCAGATCCGAGCGCGCTCGCGTGTCCTTTAACCCACAAGGGGGTAGCGAGGTCTGAGCGAGAGGAATACTCGGTGTCTTTCCGAGCGACGACCGCATGGCTACGCCCGATAGTAGGAGATTCATTTTGGCAACGCGCCGGTCAACGGCGCAGTTCCGACAATCCGAGCAGTACGTAAAATCCCGTAATAGCTGCGGCCAAAGCGTTTAACGGGTATACGTTTGGGCCCACAAAACCTTTATACAACACTAAGGCTGTTTTGCTAGAATACTCGCTCTTAAGTATTTTGTGGGCGTGCGTGGGCGTAACAAGACGTCCTTTTTTCGATCGGCCTAGCGATGATTTGGTTTTTTTGTAGTCGAGCGTCGTTAGGCGCTCCCAGAAGCGGGCGATAGCGTAACAAAGTGCGTCGGCCTGACGGTAATAGTGGTAGGTGGCAACCGGTTATGACGTTGGTAGCGGTTGATTTTGCGATTTTAGGCATAATCGGTTTATCTGCACTGGTGAGTTTGGTTCGGGGATTCATCCGCGAAGCATTGTCGTTAGTGTCTTGGGTGTTGGCAGGGGGGGTGGCGCTGGTATTTACGCCGTATTTGGCACCCTGGCTTGCGGACGTCATAAATATCGCCCCGTTGCGTACTGCGGTATCGTTTTTAATACTATTCATTGCGGCATTGCTTTTGGCGGGCATGGTGGGTTTTCTTGTCAATCGCATCATTGCGAAAAATGGCCTGAGTGGGACGGACCGTATTGTTGGTCTACTATTTGGATTGGCGCGCGGTGTGATCATTATTAGTGTGGTCGTACTATTGGGAACCTATACGCCATTTGCGCAAGATACGTGGTGGCAGAACTCCACATTGATTGGCTATTTTGAAGATGTTGCTGTTTGGTTGCAGGAGTTTTTGCCGGAAGAGTTTACAAGTAAAGCGCAGGGGCGCGCCTAATCGTTGTCTTGCTGCCTCGCCTGTGTGTATGAGGTTCGCTCAAGTTGTTTCGTGATGCTCCGCTAAGTATAAGCCGGCTACGCTAGCGCTGGGTAGCGGCAAACTATTCACTCCTTGATCGTTGGTGGCGAGGGGGAAATCTCTTTTTTTCAATGGATTAGAGGGAAAATGACATGTGCGGCATCGTCGGTGTTGTCGGTAAAACGAATGTGAATCAGGCGATATATGACGGTTTGACTGTCTTGCAACATCGCGGACAGGATGCCGCTGGAATAGTCACCTGTGAGGGGCATAAACTATATCTGCGCAAGGATAACGGATTAGCGCGAGATGTTTTTCGTACTCGCCACATGATCGATCTCAAAGGCCCTATGGGAGTTGGTCACGTCCGCTATCCAACGGCTGGCTGCTCGTCCTCGGCCGAAGCGCAGCCATTCTATGTCAATTCTCCCTTTGGCATTACGCTAGCACACAACGGTAATTTAACCAATGATCAAGAGGTAAAGCGGCATCTTTTTTTGGAAGACCGCCGCCATATCAATACGGAATCTGATTCCGAAGTCTTGTTAAACGTTTTTGCCCACGAGTTGCAGCGCTCTGAGAAATTGCGGGTTGACGAGGTCGATATTTTTGAAGCCGTCGCGGGCGTTCATCGCCGTTGCCGAGGCGCTTATGCCGTGGTAGCTATGATAACCGGGTACGGCATTGTAGGTTTTCGCGACCCATATGGTATTCGCCCGATCGTGTTTGGTAAACGAGAGACACCGGTGGGGGTCGAGTACATGATCGCCTCCGAGAGCGTCGCCCTTGACGTGCTTGGTTTTGAGTTAATTCGGGATATCGCGCCTGGAGAAGCCGTCTTAATTGACAGGGACGGTAATCTTTTTACCAAGCAATGTGCGGAAAATCCCCAGTATTCGCCCTGTATCTTCGAATACGTTTATCTCGCACGCCCCGATTCGATAATCGACGACGTATCCGTGTACAAGGCACGTTTGCGAATGGGCGAGGCCCTGGCGGAAAAGATACTTCGCGAGCGGGCCAATCACGATATCGATGTCGTGATTCCGATTCCCGATACAAGCCGCACCGCCGCCTTACAACTCTCATACCGATTAGGCGTGATTTATCGGGAGGGTTTTATAAAAAATCGCTATATTGGTCGCACATTCATAATGCCTGGTCAGCGGATGCGGGAGAAGTCGGTTCGCCAAAAACTAAACGCCATCGACCTGGAATTTAAGGGCAAGAACGTGCTGCTGGTAGATGATTCCGTTGTCAGGGGAACCACTTCCCAGCAGATTATTGAGATGGCACGTGAAGCGGGCGCTAATAAAGTCTATTTCGCGTCAGCGGCACCTGCGGTGCGGCATCCCAACGTGTACGGAATCGATATGCCGGCGGCCGATGAACTCATTGCTTACAATCGGACGGAAAAGCAAGTGGCGGAAGCTATCGGGGCCGACTGGATGATCTACCAGGATCTAGCGGATTTAGAAAACGCTGTAAGGACGCGTAACGCGGCGTTGACGCGTTTTGACTCGTCGGTTTTTACCGGGGAATATGTAACCGGCGATGTGGACAGTCGTTATTTAGCTGCCATTGGTGAAAAGCGATCCGACGATGCTAAAAACGAACAGCGTGACGCGGTTAGTGGCGATGCGACCGTGATAGATTTGCACAACGTCATCTGAGCAGCACGTAATCGTCGCAACCAACCCAGTGTTGCATTGTGGTGAGGCGTTGGAGCGGGCGCGGCAATCCGGCCACAACGAAAATCTATTACGCAGAAACGCATGTAGTGCATGCACTTTGGTAACAAATCGTAGCGGCGCCTACGCGTTGATAAGCCATTGGTTCACCCATTGTTACTCCTACTCCGAGGTGTTTGCCACAAGCTTGACAAGTACCCAGACGGAACGTAGTCTCGGTATTTAGTGGATGTTCAACGCGCCGATTTGATTTTCAGCTTGCGGGCGCATAACAAATACAGCTAAAGCGGGCTCGTTCGGGCCGCTGCTGAAGTTGATAATGCGAGGAAGGGCCGGATGAGTGATCATGAAGAAGAATATGGATTTGCTACCCGTGCAGTAAGGGCGGGGCAGAAACGTACCGCCGAAGGCGAGCAATCGGAACCCATCTTTACCACCTCCAGTTACACGTTCTCCAGTGCAGCCGAGGCGGCAGCGCGGTTCTCTGGTGAACTCGCGGGCAATATCTATTCACGGTTTACTAATCCCACCGTTCGCACGTTCCAGGATCGATTGGCCGCATTGGAAGGTGGCGAGGCGTGTGTTGGGACGGCATCGGGAATGGCCGCGATTCTGGCAACCTGCATGGCGCTATTGCAGCATGGTGACCATATCGTATCGTCGCGAGCGATCTTTGGAACGACAACGGTTCTGTTTAATAATTACCTTGCGAAATATGGGGTGAGCACCACATTCGTTTCGTTGACAGATATGCAGGCGTGGGCGAGTGCTATACAACCGTCCACAAAGTTGCTTTTTTTGGAGACGCCCTCCAACCCTCTAACAGAAACGGCGGATATTGGCGAGCTGGCTAAACTTGCTCATGACAACGGCTGCTTACTGGTTGTTGATAATTGCTTTTGCACACCCGCGTTACAACAACCGTTAACATTGGGCGCCGACTTAGTGATTCACTCTGCGACGAAATTCTTGGACGGGCAAGGTCGCTGCGTAGGGGGGGCTGTAATCGGAAGCGAGGACATCGTTGGAAAAGAGGTCTTTGGTTTTCTGCGGACGGCGGGTCCAACGATGAGCCCGTTTAACGCGTGGGTGTTTCTAAAAGGGCTGGAAACGCTACGCATCCGTATGCAGGCTCATTGTGAAAACGCCATGATACTCGCCCAATGGCTGGTGCAGCAACCCGTTGTCGAGAAAGTGTACTATCCCGGCTTACCGTCTCATCCTCAACATGAATTGGCAGCACGTCAACAACAAGGTTATGGCGGGATTGTTTCCTTCAAGCTGCGCGGAGGGAAAGTTGGGGCTTGGCGCCTAGTCGACTCGTGCGAGCTTGTTTCAGTCACTGCGAATCTAGGCGATACGAAGACGACGATTACCCATCCAGCAACCACTACCCACGCGCGTTTAACCCCGGAGCAGCGCCAAGAGGCCCGTATTTCCGACTCGTTGGTCCGCGTTTCTGTGGGTCTTGAAGATGTTGATGATCTGAAAACCGATCTCTTACGTGGCATGAGTTAACCCGTATTTTACGGCGCCTAGTCGAATCAACGAGTTGATAAAGCAAGTTAGGGTCACGGAAAAGAATAATTATCCAACCTTGCTTGTCTTTTCACTCAGCTTCTGCGTTACGGCAAGTGTTACATATTTCAATATACGCCACTTGCCGCGCCGTGAATCTGAGCAAAATTCCGGCGCAATCGTTTGATAATAGTTATTTTCCACGGCCCTAAGGACTCGCGCAAAAAAATAACTTCACATTTTGAACATCGATCCATCCCGCCTGGCTTCGTTGCCTACATGGATGTGCAAGTGTCACGAGAGGGCAGGAGCCCGAAGTAACCGCAGGAGGTAGAATTGCGTCGGGAACGGCAATCGAGGACGCGGAAGCTTTGCCTACATGGACGTAGGTAAGGAGCGAGAGCAGGACGCGGAAGCTTTGCCAGGCGGGCGCCTCAACGCTCAAAAATGTACACTTATTTTTGCGCGAGCCCTAACCTGTCCTTCGCTTGCGGTGTAACCAGTGCCAGAGACCGGTGAAGGCTAGTGCCAGCATCAATAATGCCGCCATATCAACCACGAATTCGCCGCCACGGCCAAGAATCCGGCCACTGTGGAGGTCTAGAAGGAAACGTTCAATGGTCAGCCCGTTTCCTC
>CALZJI010000201.1 GCA_945787615.1 uncultured Chromatiaceae bacterium
TCCAACAGGTTGTTATTCGCGTCTTTGACAATTGCACTAATGGTAATGCCGCTATCGTCCCCCGACTGTAACTGTGGACTACTAGACAGTAGCTCCACAGTGGCCACGTCAGGATCGGTCGTCTCAGTGGTTCCTGAACCCGACGAGACAAAGCCGTCGCTGCCACCACAGCCGGTCAACAAAATAATCCAGGCCAAAATAGTAAACTTTACGATTCGACACATCACTCAAGCAACTCCGTTAAATTATCGGTTGATATGCCCTTTATGTAGCCTAAGCACCTTAGCAACCGAGCGCGTTTTTAAAGCTGATAGAAATCCTTATGATCCGTTCCGGAAAGCGAACTAACAGGCGTGGTTCTTCGGTATCTCCGATCACACTCCCAACTTCACTGAACGTTAAGGCTTTCCTTCAAGATCTTCGGCGTAATAAAGATCAACAACTCTTCTTTATCATCAACGTTAATATCGTTTCGAAATAAGCGACCGACGATGGGCAGGTCACCCAACAGCGGCACTTTCTGGGTATCTTTAGAGTGAGACTTCTCCAATATTCCCCCTAGCACCACCGTTTCGCCGTTGTCGACAAGCACCTGGGTATTTATCTCTCGGGTATTAATACTCGGCACCCCCGCAAACAACCCACCTACACTGTCTTTATTGACACGTAGGTCCATGATGACCCGATCATCAGGTGTAATCTGAGGGGTCACTTTTAGGCTTAAGACCGCTTTCTTGAACGAAACTGAGGTCGCGCCGCTGGAAGATGCTTCCTGATAAGGGATTTCGACCCCTTGCTCTATAACCGCTTCCTTTTGGTTGGCCGTAATAACGCGAGGATTCGACACGACCTCTCCTTGTCCCTCCCGCTGCATGGCGGCTAACTCCAAGTCGATCAAATAGTCAGGGCCCAGAATACCTAACGCGATACGACCCGCCGCCGCGCTTGGCGGCAAGCTTACGTTTAATCGATCAGTCAGACTGGGCAAATCCACTGGCGCCGCTGTCCCGGAGGACTGAATATTGTCAACGGCGCTATTAATCATGGTGTTTGTTCCGTTTATACCGCCGGTCACGCCGATCAAGCCATCATCGCTGGGATCAACGCCGGTGACGCCAAAACGAACACCGATGTCTTTCGTAAAATCGTCGTTTGCGATAACAACCCGCGACTCAATAAGCACTTGGCGTATAGGGATATCCAGCTTTCCAATTAAGTCGCGTATCTCGCCGATCTTTTTGTTGGTTTCCTTTACAAGGAGTGTGTTAGTGCGCTCGTCGACGCTTGCGCTGCCACGCTCCGTCAACATGGAGCTTTCTTGTGCTTTTAACAAGGTTGCGATCTCAGAGGCCTTTGCATAATTGATTTGTATTAGTTCCGTGTGTAACGGCTCCAAGACGCGTATTTGTTGCAGCGCTTCGAGTTCTTGCTTCTCCCGCGCCGCGATTTCCTCGGCAGGGGCAACCAAAATGACGTTACCCATTTGGCGCATCGCCAACCCCTTGGTCTTTAGCACAATATCCAGGGCTTGGTCCCACGGAACATTCTTGAGGCGTAACGTGACGTTACCAGACACGGTATCGCTGGCAACAAGGTTTAAGCCGGTGAAATCTGCGATAAGCTGTAACACAGCGCGTACTTCAATATTCTGGAAATTCAGGGATAATTTTTCTCCCGTATAGCCGAACTCTTCCTTCTCTGCTTTCTTCTTTTCCGCTTCGGAAACCGGCTTTACTTCGAGGGTAAAAACATTCTCTGCCTGAAACGCGATATGCTCATAGTGGCCCTGCGCCGCAATTTCCATTCGAGTATGGTTCCCTCGTGTAAAGGTGTCCAAGTGTGAAACCGGCGTCGCGAAATCAATGACGTCTAGACGTTGTTCCAGGTGAGACGGAAGCTTCGTATTTGGGAAACTCGCGACAAGCTTGTTACCCTCACGCTGGACATCGACCAAGACATTAGGGCGAGAGAAGGTTACCGTAACACGGCCTTCGCCCCCTTTTCCGCGTCGGAAATCGATACTGCCGATCGTTTGGTCGGAAGCTTCCGCATTCCGTAATGATGCGGCCGTGACGGCAGCCGGACTTTCTAACGTCACATAAACATCACTGCCTTCAACGCGCGTTTCGTAAGGAACTAACGTTACCAAATTAAGAACAACGCGGGTTCGGCCAGCCGCTTCAACGGCACTGATACTGCGCGCGGCACCGATACCGATGTCCTGGGTTTTGTTGGCGAGCTTTGAGGTGACGCCTCTAAAATCAAAGGCTATGCGCGCCGGGTTATCAATAGTGAAGCTCTTCGGATCTTCTACGGGCTTTTCAAGGGATAATTTGATCAACAGCCGATTTCCGGATAGGGTAGAATACCCAACGTCTAATAGTGAGTTACCATTCTGCCCCAATGCTGTTAGTGGCAGGAACACCATAACTATGGCTAAGATCACCGCCCTAGAACTCGCGTGGGTCCGTCCTTGTATCACCCTACACGTGGTTCGCAGCGCAGCCCAATTCGCAGGTGATAGTCTTGATACTGTCATAAACCGTTGCCCCCTATCTGTGGGTTCAATCAACTAATGTTAAAAAAGCGCTTCGTTCCTGCCAGCCGCCTAAACCGTCTGGCACCAACTCCCTTAACTCGATTTTTTCCTCGCGTAATTGGAGAACTTTGCCGTGATTTTGGCCAAGAAAATTCCCTTCTCTTACGCGATAGACCATGCCATCCGGGGCCTTAACAATTGCCCAACTACCGTCGGCTTGAGCTAATGTTCCCACCATACGTAAACTATCCAGTGGAAAGTTTTCGAGTAATTCTTTGCGGCGGTCGAAGTCGGGTTGCGGACCTTTGCTCACGCCGCGCCGCTCATTCGCGGCCTCGTTTATATCTTCCCAAGGCGAGAATGGATCACGATAATCCCCCGCGCTGTATTCGTACGTGCCAAATGGCTTAAACTGGGGTAGCGGATCGATACGCCCTTTCTGACTCCTCCGCGTTTCTTCAACAAAGCTCTCCAAGTCGCTCACGTCTGTATTAGTACAAGCCGCCAGCAACATACACGCCATAATACTCGCGGACCACGTTCGCCATTGCGTACTAGTTTTGATCTGTTTAAGTTTTCGCTGCATTTCTCAACACCCAACGGTCACATAACTACGATTCATCGTCATCTAGATAACGGAACGTTTTTGCTGTGGCATCCATCACAAGTTCCGTGGAGCCCTCTTTTCCATCTTTTACTTTGGGCTGAATGGCAATATTCTGCAACGTGACAATACGCGGTAACGCCGCGACATCACCAATGAATTCTCCGAAATCGTGATAGCTCCCAGTAACGCGAATCTGAATGGGTAACTCCGCATAGAACTCCTCGGGCACTTCATCCTTAGGTTTGAACAGCTGAAATTCCAGCCCGTTTGCCAAACCGGTTTGAGACACATCCACAAGCAACTCAGCAACTTCCGTTTTACTTGGTAGTTGCCGCAACATGGCACCAAAAGAGCGTTCCATTTCTTCCATTTGTTGCTTATATAGCGGTAGATTTACAGCTTTGTTCTGTTTCAACTTGAATGTTTGTTTTAGCTCCGATTCCTTCTTCTCAATACTCTCGAGCGTCACCAACTGATCCTTCGTATCGAGAAAGTAACCACCGGCTATTACACCAATGCAAACCAGCCCGATCGCGACAACTTTAACCGGTAGAGGCCAACCGCCAACGTCGTTAATATCTAGTTCGTTAAGATTTAGGTTTGAGATATCCATTAAATGGCCTCATTCTCTTGGTGTAATGGGTTCACCAGCCCGACGTCTAAGGTAAATTTACTGTTACGGTTTCCAACGCGATCGGATTTGGCCGCTTCGATGACACTCAACTTGGGATCTTTGAACCAAGCAGAATTGTCGAGATTACGCATATAGGCAGATACGCGCGCATTCGACTGAGCAAATCCTTGAACAGCCAAGGAGTCGGCGTTTTGCTTGACACTGGTGAGGTAAACACCCTCCGGTAACGTTTTGACCAGCTCGTCGAAGACGTGCACGATCTGTGGTCGGCCCTGTTGTAATTGCTGGATGACGTTCATTCGTGCGAGCAATCGTTGTTTTTCTTTTTCGATCTCATCTATTTCTTCGATCTGCTTCTCTACCCGCGTGATTTGTGTTTCGATGAAGTTATTACGCGCATTTTGGTATGAGATCATGTCGCCTATTTGCATGTGCACCGCGCCAACAACAGCTAGCATAATCCCTGCAGAAGCACCTAAGGTTATTAAGAAGTTCTTCTGCCGTTCTTTACGTAGCGCTTCACGCCAGGGCAGTAGATTAATCGTTGTCATTAATCGAAACTCCTCATCGCCAAGCCGCAGGCAATCATTAAGGCAGGCGCGTCACCACTCAATGATTGAGCTTTGATCTTTGATGCTAAAGACATGCTCGCGAACGGGTTCGCTAGCGAGGTTGCGGTGCCTAACTTTTCCTCAATCAGCTCGTCGATCCCAGGTATAGAGGCACAACCACCGGCTAAAACAAGGTGGTCGACGCTGTTGTACTGACTCGATGAGAAGAAAAACTGTAGGGAACGGCTAACTTGCTGCGCCATCGCTTCTTTAAAAGGCGCCAGCACCTCGGGGAGATAGTTATCAGGCAACCCCCCTTGCTTCTTCGCCATGCCCGCTTCCTCATAGGACAAACCATAGCGACGTTGAATTTCTTCCGTTAGCTGCTTGCCGCCAAACACCTGCTCACGCGTGTAGATAATGTTGAAATCATGCAATACGTTCAATGTCGTCATCGTCGCGCCGACGTCGACAACAGCGACCGTTTTACCGACGCCGTGCTCGGGAAGCTGCTGACCGAGCAAGGAAAACGCCGTTTCCAAGGCGTAGGCTTCTACATCAACGATCTTTGCGGAAAGACCGCCTAGTTCGACAGCGGCAACCCGTACATCCACGTTTTCGCTTCGGGAAGCGGCGAGAAGCACGTCCACAGAGTCGGGTTTCTTCTCTGACGGACCAATTACTTCGAAATCCATATTGACTTCTTCCAGGGGATATGGGATGTATTGATCGGCTTCCAGCTCAATTTGAGTTACCATTTCGCTATCGGTGAGCGCCTCAGGCATAGTAATCACCTTAGTGATGACCGCAGACCCTGCGACCGCAACAGCGGCATTGCGCGAACGTGTGCGTGAAAGTTTCACGGCCCGACCGATAGCACTGCCAACGGCCTCGGCATCTGCTATATTTTTCTCTACCACGGCGTGGGGCGGTAAAGGAACCACCGCATAGGATTCAACTCGGAAACGAGGGCCACTTTGACTCAATTCCAGTAACTTGACTGCCGTCGAGCTAATATCAAGCCCGAGAAGACAAGAGGTATTCCTTTTTAAAAACGGTAACATTTCTGTATATGCGATAGGTCAGTGTTAGTCGAAGCCCTAAATCTGCTAGTAAATCGGCCGTCCCGTCAAAAAATTTAGAGATTAAGCCCCTGAAACTATTTAAAATATCTTACTTACGTGTCCCTGTATCGGTCGCGTTCCGCGAAACATTAGGCAAACTCACAACAACCTTGTAATTCTGAAACTTAGTCCTCGTTTATAATGACCCGTATGAGCAAACTACGCACAGCTATCCGTCGAGCCAGCATTATTCTTTCTGGCTTGTTTCTCATTAGCGCTGTAACCGCCGCCGGCGTCTACTTATATTTGGCGCCCCGACTTCCTTCGCCAGAGATCCTCAAAGATGTACGTTTTCAGGTGCCGCTGCGCGTCTACACATCGGAGGGCGATCTCATCGCCGAATTTGGCGAAAAAAAGCGTTCTCCGGTTAAGTACCAAGATATTCCGGATTTAATGGTTAAGGCGTTGATATCGGCCGAGGACGATCGCTTTTTTGAACACCCTGGGGTGGATTATCACGGTCTATTACGCGCATCGTGGATACTCTTACTGACAGGAGAAAAATCACAGGGTGGCAGCACCATCACCATGCAAGTGGCGCGCAACTTCTTCCTTAGCCGCGAGAAGACTTACGCGCGTAAGATCAATGAAATATTACTCGCCTTAAAAATCGAACGGGAACTAAGCAAAGAAGATATTCTCGAGCTTTATTTGAACAAAATTTATTTCGGAAATCGTGCCTACGGCGTGGCGACAGCTGCACAGGTTTATTATGGTAAACCGCTAGCCGAACTTACCCTTTCACAAATGGCAATGATCGTTGGATTGCCAAAGGCGCCATCGAGTTACAATCCCATCGCCAATGCCAAACGTGCCAAACTTCGACGAGACTACGTCTTAGGCCGTATGCATTCTTTAGGATTTATTGATGATGAGACTTATGAACTTGCCCTCGCTGAACCACTGACCGCCGAGTTGCATCGGCTCAATATTGAAACGGAAGCACCGTATGTCGCCGAAATGGTCCGAAAAGAAATAGTCTCGCGATACGGAGATGATGCTTACAATGCGGGCTATAAAGTTTACACCACCCTTGAGTCGTCGCTTCAAAACGCCGCCAACGCTGCGCTCCGCCAGGCCTTAATCGAGTACGATCAACGTCACGGTTATCGTGGCCCGATACAGCACTTGGCTTGGGCAATCAACGCGGGTCCAACCGATTGGACGGAAGCATTGAATAAAATCCCGAAAATAGCGACTCTCCTCCCGGGATTGGTCATATCGCTAACGGAGCAAACGGCCAGCGTTTATCTTTCAACAACGCAGGTCGTTGAGATTCCGTGGGAGGGTATGTCATGGGCACGCCCCTATATCGATGAAAACCGCCGCGGCCCCAAGCCCAAGAAACCTGAAGATATTCTACGGGTGGGCGATGTGATAACCGTTCTCGCGCTTCCCTCTGACCAATGGCAACTCAGCCAGGTTCCCGCGGTGAGTGCCGGCCTTGTTTCGCTGAATCCCCACAACGGCGCGATCAAAGCGCTTGTTGGAGGCTATGATTTCTTCCAAAGCAAGTACAATCGAATCACCCAAGCACAGCGCCAGCCGGGATCTAGTTTCAAACCGTTTATCTATTCGGCTGCTTTGGAAAAAGGGTATACCGCGGCCAGTTTAATCAACGATGCGCCCGTTGTATTTGAAGATCCAGGCTTGGAAGCTGAATGGAGACCGGAAAACTACAGTGGCAAATTCTTTGGTCCAACACGACTTAGAGAAGCATTAGTACGCTCACGTAACTTGGTCTCCATACGGTTGTTACGCGCTATTGGTATTGATTACACCATCGGCCATGCCAGAAATTTTGGTTTCGAAGCGGAAAAGCTGCCGCGCAATTTATCACTGGCGCTAGGAAGCGGTTCAATAACCCCTTTGGAGCTGGCACGCGCGCACGCGGTGTTCGCCAACGGCGGCTACTTAATCGATACCTTCTTCATCGAACGAATCGAAGACGCTATTAGAAACGTCATCATGAAAGCTCAGCCAACACAGGTATGTCCCGACTGCGAACCTTCAAGCGAGACCCATGTTGAAGCGGCCACTGAAACACAAGCGAGCCTTGCGCAAAACGAGGACCTCTCTGAGCTAACGCAAAAAGTCAGCCCGGCACCGCGTGTTATCAGCGCTCAAAACGCCTATATTATGAATTCCATCATGCGAGACGTCGTGCGCCGTGGCACAGGAAGGAGGGCGATGAAGTTGGGGCGTACCGACTTAGCTGGAAAGACGGGGACAACCAATGACCAACGAGATGCGTGGTTTGTCGGGTTTAACGCGGATTTGGTCGCCATTAGTTGGGTTGGCTTTGATGGTGCGCAGCCTTTGGGGAATCGGGAAACCGGAGGCCGCGCAGCCCTACCGATGTGGATGTATTTCATGGAACGAGCGCTAAATGGTAAACCTAGCAGACAATTAGAACAACCTCCCAGACTGGTCACCGTACGTATCGACCCTGAAACAGGCTTAAGGGCCAGCAGCGACACCCCGAACGCAATATTTGAAACTTTTCGCACCGAACAAGTTCCGAAACAGCGCGTTGATGCTCATCGGATACCTCGAACAAACGGAAGCCAAACGGGGCCAACGCGTGTTCCAGAACAATTGTTTTAAATCGCTAGAAAAAGCCGATCCCCAACTATGAAATCAGCGAGTCAGGAAAAACGCCGCAGGAAATCGCCCGCAGGGGTACGCAAGGAGCAACAGATACGCCAACACCTCGCGACGGAAGCGGCGCGTATTATCGTCAGGGAGCGAAGCACGAGCTACCAGGTGGCCAAGCAGAAAGCAGCCGGACGATTGGGTATACCCAGCACACGATCCTTGCCTAGTAATGAAGAAGTTGAGCAGGCAATCATTGCCTATCAACGCCTCTTCTACGGCGACCAGCAGCGTCTTCGCTTACGCGCTCTACGGCAAACGGCGCTCAATGCCATGCTATTTTTCGAACAATTTAAACCTCGTTTGGTGGGTTCGGTACTTAATGGAACGGCGACCGAGCACGCTGAAGTCTGCCTCCATCTTTTCGCTGAGACCGCCGAAGAGGTGGACTGGTTCCTCATGAACCATAGTATCCCCCATAAAGTGGTCAATAAACGGTTTTTTATTCATAGTGATACTCAACAAACATACCCGGCTTACCGCTTTATCGCCGACGACACGCCAATCGAAGCAACGGTTTTTCCCAGCAAAGGTTTACGTCAGGCACCTCGTACGACTGTCGACGGACAAACGATAGAGCGCGCTTCGACACAAGTCGTCAAAGCGCTGCTAGAGAATGATGAACTACCCTGAGACATTAGCGCATCGGGCTAAGGGCTCGCGTAAAAATAAGTTTACATTTTTGAGCGTTGAGGCGCCCGCCTGGCAAAGCTTCCGCGGCCCTAAGTATCGGAATTGCGCTTGTCGAGCGGAACGTAATCACGAATTCCAGCGCCTTCGTAAATCTGGCGCGGCCGTGCGATACGTTGATCGGGATCTGAAATCATCTCCATCCACTGAGCAACCCAGCCTACCGTTCGCGCCACCGCAAACATGACGGTAAACATATTCGTCGGTATCCCCAGAACCCGATAGATGATACCCGAATAAAAATCGACATTAGGATAGAGACTGCGTTCCTTAAAATAGTCGTCATTGAGCGCCACATCCTCAAGCTTGAGCGCTAACTCAAAAAAGGGATCGTTTTCGTTACCAAGTTTTTTCAATACTTCGTGACACATTTCCCTGATAATTTTTGCCCGAGGATCGTATTCTCTATAAATACGGTGGCCGAAACCCATTAACCGAAATGAATCATTTTTATCCTTCGCTTTGTCGAGATACGTCGATATGTTCTTAGCGTCGCCAATTTCTTCCAACATATTGAGGACCGCTTCGTTCGCTCCCCCATGTGCCGGCCCCCATAGCGCTGTAATTCCGGACGACACACATGCAAACGGATTGGCGGAAGAACTTCCTGCCAACCTTACGGTTGAGGTACTCGCGTTTTGCTCATGATCAGCATGGAGAATAAAAATCAGATCCAGTGCCCGCTCGGCGATTGGATCAATCTCATAATCTTCGCTAGGGACGGAAAACATCATATGGAGTAAATTGCCACAATAACCTAAAGAATTTTTCGGGTACACGAATGGCTCGCCAACAGAGTGCTTATAACTTGCCGCCGCGATGGTCGGCATTTTTGCAATCATTCGTAGTGCGGCCAAGTCTCGATGGTCCGCGTCGCGTATATCGAGCGAATCATGATAGAAAGCCGAAAGGGAGCCGAATACACCCACCATAACAGCCATCGGATGGGCGTCATGATAGAAACCGTTGTAGAAGCTCTTCAAGCTTTCGTTGATCATGGTGTGTGTGCGTATCAAGTGCGAGAAAGTGTCCATCTGCTTAGCGTTAGGTAAGTCGCCGTAAAGCATTAGATACGCTACTTCAATAAACGTGCTTTTCTCCGCCAACTGTTCGATAGGGTATCCCCGGTAAAGTAATACACCGTCGTCGCCATCAATATACGTGATGCCACTCCGACAACTGGCCGTCGATAAAAAACCAGGATCGAAAGTGAAAAAGCCCATCTCCCTGTAAAAGCGCGTGATGTCAACTACCGGTGGACCCAGGGTCCCGCGCCTCACAGGGAGCTCGATACTCTTACCTGTCGAATTATCTTTAATCGTAAGCGTATCTTTCTTCATTCCCCCCCCTAAAGCAGCCTCATAACTTAGTATTTCGCGTAACGTCGTTTGGCAATCTCATCCAGTCCCGTCCAGCTCCTCCGAATCGCGTCGTAACGGTCGCCGGAACAGTGCTACTTTTTCATACACGTTCAGTCATGATTGCGTCAAATCCCATAGCGGTTACGACCTTCATCGCTTTGGATACCAATTGGGATAATCGTGTCGAGCAACGCCGCTTTCTATGGCGGCACGTGCCACCGCCGGCGGCAGGTATTCCATAAGGCGCGTATCAAGTGGTTTAGGGATAAAATAGTCCGGCCCAAATTCTAGTTTTTCCAGTCTATAGGCGCGAAGCACCTCGTCGGTAATCGGCTCGCGAGCCAGCGCGGCGAGAGCGTGTACAGCTGCAATCTGCATGGCTTGATTGATGCGCGTCGCCCGTGTATCAAGCGCGCCTCGAAAAATATACGGAAACCCCAATACGTTGTTAACCTGGTTGGGAAAATCGCTGCGGCCCGTCGCCATGACGAGATCATCGCGTACCGAATTCGCGACAGACGGCTTGATCTCGGGTTCGGGATTGGATAGGGCGAAAACAACGGGCTTCGGCGCCATGACCGCTAACATTTCGGGACTCACGATGTCCGGACCCGAAACACCTATAAACACGTCGGCACCATGCATCACATCAGCCAACGTACTTTTCTTTGAATCAACGGCAAACTCCCGTTTAAAAACGTTAAGGTCATCACGGTCACTACGGACTAAGCCTTTACGATCTACAAGTGCGATATTCTCTTTTCGTGCGCCAAGTGCCACCAACAAACGTAACGACGCAATTCCCGCGGCGCCGGCCCCGACGCACACGATTTTTGCCGTATCAATTGACTTTCCCTGCAACTCCAGAGCGTTAAGCAAACCTGCACCGATAATTATGGCAGTGCCATGTTGATCATCATGGAAAACGGGAATGTCCAGACGTTCGATCAATTCGTCTTCAATAAGAAAACAATGCGGTGCCGCAATATCTTCTAAATTGATCCCGCCAAACGTCGCCGCAATTCGCTCGACGGTTTCTACGAATTCCTCGGGGGACTTCGCTTGTACCTCGATGTCAAATACATCAATGTTAGCAAACTTCTTAAAAAGCACGCCCTTCCCTTCCATCACGGGCTTGCCGGCCAAGGGCCCGACGTTGCCCAGGCCTAATACGGCACTCCCGTCAGTGATCACCCCTACGAGATTACCTTTTGCCGTGTAATGGTAAGCCGCCTCAGGATCATTCGCGATTTCCCGTACTGGCTCTGCAACTCCGGGGGAATAGGCCAGCGCTAAGTCACGCTGCGTCTCACACGGTTTGGTAGCGGTGACGCTTATCTTTCCAGCAGGAGGCTGGGAATGATAATCGAGGGCTTGCTTCTTAAAATCGCTGCTCATTGCGCTTACTCCGCCAGCTATTCTACTATTTTTAGTTTCTGACCTACTTCGGGCTCGCCAACAGGGAAAAACTGATTTAGCAACCGCAGTTGATCAGCGGGATGATGTTGAATACCGGATTTCTTCGCCAGCCCACTAATAGTCGTATTTTCATCCGCTTCAATGACGCGTAATGTTAAGGCTTCCGCCAAGGTGTACTCCTTTTTCTTCAATCGATGAAAGCTTTCAACGGTTTCGGTAAAAACATCCTCATAAATTCTCTGCAATTCATCGTTTTTTGCCGCACTTCCCACAATATAGGCTTTATCCTTGATATAGATCACGTTAAAACGAACGGGCCGAACACCGAACGGCGTCTTTACCTTAGCAACGGCAGAATAGCCGTTCAACTCGTTCGGCATGATGGGGTAATCCTCCGACAGCTTATCAAGGTTGAGGCGGGATTTCATGAATTCTTCGGGACTTATGCGCTTATCGATATCTTCCACGGTCATTCGAATGAACGCATCGTTGGTGGTCGGATGGGAAAAGACTTGGCTAGGCTGATTTCGAATGCGCCATCCGTCCGGAAAACTCAGCGCAATACCCAACTCCTTGTGGTAAAAATGGCGGCCTCTACGAATACCATCTTTTTCACTATCGCCAAAAACGAGCCCGTCCACAACATCAAAATAGGCATCACGATCAACTACGCCTGCGCCGTCACCCTGCGGCTTTCCGGCCGTCGCAACGACCTCCTGCAGTCGCCGATCGTTATCGGGATGAGTCGAAAAAACCCCGTGATACACCCGTGGTTCGCGATTCTCCTCCTTTGCCAGCTGAATCTCGAACTCTTCTTGGTCCTTTAGCACGCCGATTACGTTGATCATGGCCTGGGGATCGAAATTGCTGCGCGCAAGGTATTGTGCCCCAAGCCTGTCCGCCTCCAGTTCGTTCTCGCGTCCGTACCCACGTATAAAAGCCGCGCTCAGAACGTTGAAAACATCTTGGGCGGCTCGCGTACGCAACTCAGGAACGAAAATCGAGCCTATACCGAAGCCAAGACCCGTGGCTTGGGCCATACTTAACTGCCTCACACTGTGTCGTGCTGTGACATGTCCTATCTCATGACCTAAGACCGCGGCCAGTTCCGCTTCTGAATTCAAATATGCAAGTAATCCGCGCGTGACATAAATATACCCTCCCGGTAGTGCGAACGCGTTTACTTGGTCTGTGTCCAAAACCGTAAAGCGGTAAATAAGATCACTCCGGTGACTCTTCGAGGCTAATTGCTCACCTACACGTTGTACGTAACCGGCCAATACATCGTCATCATATCGGCCAAACTGGCGCACAACGTCCGGATGGGCTTTTCGACCCATTGTTATCTCGTCCTCTTCCGACATTAGGACGAAATCCTGATCACCGGTGGCGGGATTAACGGCGCACGCGCAGCTTAGTAAGCCTAAACTACATAGCGCTAATAGGCGCACGAACGCTGTCATAACTAAACTATGCCCGGGACGCAATGGCGCCGTCAATCCGCTACCTCCAACGATGCGGGATGACGTACCCGCATTTGCAGTTTACCGCCATACCGGCGTATCCATCCGCGCGCTTTAATCGTCTGGCCCGATCGGCTTTCTAGTCGTAAACCACTAAAGTAGCCTAAGTCTTCTTCGGATATGCGAAGCGCCAATCCACCGTTAAGGTTTAACCATAGGGCATGACGGCTATACCCCACTCGCTGCACCTTCCCCGCGACGATATAGAAACCACGGGTTTGACGGTCCAATGATGTTGCGGGGGTTTCGTGATAAGCGGGTAAACGCCAAATTCCTTTTTTTACTCGCCTCGCTTGTTGTTCCACAGCGGCGTAGCAGTCAATATTCCACGTATTCGGCGGCACGACTAACGTCGCAGCCAATCCTTGTTGCAGTAAACGCGCGCTAACATTCGTTTCGTCGTCTATATAAACGTGGGCGAGCAGACGATCATATTTATCGCGCTTCTGCTTATCGTAACGCAAACCGATCATTTGGGAAGGAGCCAACATGCGCTGCAAGGCTGTGCGAGCCTTATTTGAAAACGGTTGTGAAGGTTTACCTTTTCGACCAGTTTCAGGCGTATTGATGCCAAGAAAGCGAACCTTACGACCGTCGCTTAATTTAACGGTGTCCCCGTCGTAAACAAAAGCAACACGCGCCCAAGCATCGATCCGGTCTGCCCGACAATCGATCTGCGACCCGACCGCAAACCGAAGACTCGCGGGCCCGACAATAACTGTCCCCCACGTCAGTAGCGCCAAAAAACGAAAAAGGGCGCCCCAACCAGGCGCCCTTCTTGCTCGCGTCCCAAACCCCATTTGAGTCGGGATTATTTCAGCCCATATTTTTGCCTAAACTTGTCCACGCGGCCCGCCGTGTCGAGCATTTTTTGCTTGCCGGTGTAGAAAGGATGACATAAGGAACAAACGTCGAGCTGTAAGTCGCGCCCAGCCGTGGAGCGTGTCGTAAAAGTATTACCACAACTACACGCCACCGCCACTTCTTTATATGCTGGATGAATTTCCGGTTTCATTGTAAAACCCCTAAAGATAAACGTAAGCCCACAAAAATAAAACAGATCATGATACACGATTCCGCTAGTTAGGACAAGATGCTGGTAGCGCTCCTCTTCCCTGCTCATCACCCGTTTGCCTTCCAATACATACAAAAATATCAACTTAACCATTGACGCCCCGAGAGAAAACGCTCTATGTTTTAGCCCTTATCTGACGCTGGGTCGCTGCTCTCGAGCCGGCACTTTCTCATATTGGAGAGAAATGATGTCTAAAAACAACGTGTTACAGTCATTCAAATACGATTTTCAGGGCCTCGATGCGAACGCTATTAAGCGCTCCATGGCCAACCGCCTCGAGTATGTGGTGGGCAAGGACCTCTACACCGCCACCACACGTGACTGGTTTAACGTTGCCGCCTACGTCGTCCGGGACCGCCTCGTTGAACGCTGGATGGAAACCATGCGCACGTACTACGAGCAAGATGCGAAACGGGTCTATTACCTGTCTTTGGAGTTTCTTATCGGCCGCACACTGACCAATAGTCTTCTCAATATGGGCATCCACGACCCGTTTCGCGAAGCGTTACTGGAAATCGGCTTGGATATGGAAACGATTCGCGAACAAGAGCCCGACGCCGCGTTGGGCAATGGCGGATTAGGACGGCTCGCCGCATGCTTCCTCGACTCCATGGCCACGCTAGGAATTCCCGGTTACGGCTACGGCATTCGGTACGAATACGGCATTTTCACCCAACGTATCGAAAACGGGTTTCAAGTCGAGCATCCTGAAAACTGGCTCCGTTACGGCAACCCGTGGGAATTCCCTCGCCCGGAAGTCCTTTATCCCGTGAAATTTTTCGGCCGCGTGGTTGATTACCATGATGAAAGCGGGCACCGCCGCTGTCACTGGATTGACACAGAGCAAGTCATGGCGATGGCCTACGATACACCCATTCCGGGTTTTCGCACCAATACGGTAAACAACATGCGCTTGTGGGCCGCCAAGGCCACGCGGGACTTTGACCTGCAATATTTCAACGAGGGCAACTACATTAAAGCCGTCGAAGATAAGAACATCTCCGAAGATATATCAAAAGTGCTTTATCCGGACGATACAACAATGATGGGCCGAGAGCTGCGACTGAAACAACAGTATTTCTTTGTCAGCGCCTCGCTACAAGATATCTTGTTCCGGTATTTAAAACACCATCATAATTTCGACGGCCTCTCCGACAAAGTCGCTATTCAACTTAACGACACTCATCCCGTTCTCGCGATCCCCGAACTCATGCGCATTCTTGTCGACATACATAAATTGGAGTGGACACACGCCTGGGACATTACCGTCCGCACGTTCGCCTACACGAACCATACTCTGCTTCCCGAGGCTTTGGAAACGTGGTCCGTATCGTTGGTTGAAAAGATGTTGCCCCGCCACCTACAAATCATCTATGAAATCAATCAGCGCTTTCTAAACGAAATTATACACCGCCATCCTGGTGATGTGGATCTGTTAAGACGTATGTCAATTATCGACGAAGGGGGCGAACGCCGTATTCGTATGGCCCATCTCGCCGTTGTTGGCAGTAACAAGGTGAACGGTGTTGCCGCGTTGCATACGGAGCTTATGAAGGGCACGATTTTCTCAGATTTTCATAGTTTTTACCCTGAGAAAATCGTTAACAAGACCAATGGCGTTACCCCTCGCCGCTGGTTAAACCACTGCAACCCGTTGCTGTCCCAGCTAATAACAACGAAGATCGGTAATGATTGGATCACAGATCTCGATAAACTGAAAGAACTTGTTCCTGCTGCCGAAGACGCCGCGTTCCGCGCTGAGTTCCGAGCCGCGAAGCACTCCAACAAATGTCATCTCGCCGATCTAATTAAAAAGAATCTAAACATCACGCTAAATACTGAGTCCATGTTTGATGTGCACATAAAACGCATTCATGAGTATAAACGGCAATTGCTTAATCTTTTCCACGTCATCACGCAGTACAACCGAATTCGCAACGACACCGCTGAAGAATGCGTGCCGCGAACGGTCATCTTCGCGGGGAAAGCCGCCCCAGGTTACAAATTAGCGAAACTAGTCATCAAGCTTATTAATGACGTCGCGGATATCATTAATAACGACCCCGTTATAGGCGATAAACTAAAGGTGGTTTTCTTCCCCAACTACAACGTTTCGCTTGCCGAGCAAATTATCCCCGCCTGCGAGTTGTCACAACAGATCTCCACTGCCGGCACGGAAGCGTCAGGGACGGGGAATATGAAGTTTGCACTAAACGGCGCGCTGACGATCGGCACGCTAGACGGCGCGAATGTGGAAATCCTTCAAGAGGTGGGCGAAGAGAATATCTTTATATTCGGCCACACCGCCTCGGAAGTAGTGGAACTAAAAGCGGCTGGTTATCGTCCCTTGGATTTTTACGATAGTAACCAGGAACTAAAACAAGCGCTCGACATGGTTGCATCCGGCTTTTTCTCCCCCTATCATCCGGATCTATACCAACCTATTGTCGATTCGCTGACGACGGGCGGAGACTACTATCTACTGTTGGCCGATTACGACTCGTATCTATCCTGCCAACAAAAGGTTGCTGAACTCTATACCAACGAACGTGAATGGACCCGTAAAGCCATCCTCAATGTAGCGAACATGGGTAAGTTTTCCAGCGACCGTACAATTGCAGAATACGCCGGGGAAATTTGGCAAACTAAGCCGATTCACATTGATTTCAACCCGAGCGAGAAGTTATAAGCTCGCGCTAAGGGCCGCGAAAATTATAATTATCCAAATATTGCGCCTTTGCTCAGATTCAAGGCGCGGCAAGTTGCGCATATTTATACATGTAACACTTGCCGTAACGCGGAAACTGAGTGAAAAGACAAGCAAAGTTGGATGATTATTTTTTTCCGTGGCCCTAAGGACTCGCGAAACCGTCGATGAGAAGTGCGAGTGTCATTAGAGGGCAGCAACGCAACGTAACGGCAGGAGCCAGAGAACCCAGGAAGCAGTTAAATATTAAGCGAGATCGTGCGGATCCTGTGAGAAATGCGGGCAAGAGTAACTAACTGGCACAGCTTTACAACAAGGCGGAGATGGCGGGCCTAAAGCAATGTTCTTAGCGCTTCATCGAATCAAAAAATTCAGAGTTTGTTTTCGTTGCCTTTAACTTATCCAGCAAAAACTCCATGGCGCCAATATCTTCCATAGGATGAAGCAATTTGCGTAGAATCCACATTTTCTGTAACTCGTCCGGTCTAGTAAGCAACTCTTCACGCCGTGTACCCGACCGATTAATGTTGATCGACGGGTATATGCGTTTTTCCGCTATCTTCCGATCGAGGTGGAGTTCCATGTTCCCAGTGCCTTTGAACTCTTCGTAAATTACGTCGTCCATTCGTGATCCAGTGTCGATTAGCGCGGTAGCGATAATAGTCAAACTACCGCCCTCTTCTATATTACGAGCCGCACCGAAAAATCGTTTAGGTCGATGGAGTGCATTGGCATCCACGCCCCCTGTTAGCACTTTTCCTGATGAAGGAATTACAGTGTTGTAAGCACGAGCTAAGCGTGTAATTGAGTCAAGAAGTATCACCACGTCGAACTTGTGCTCTACCAACCGCTTTGCTTTTTCGATGACCATTTCTGCGACTTGCACATGGCGGCTTGCCGGTTCGTCAAAGGTACTTGATACGACCTCGCCGCGCACCGATCGAGCCATTTCGGTGACCTCTTCCGGACGTTCGTCAATTAACAGGACAATTAAGTAGCATTCGGGATGTTGGGCGGTTATAGAATGAGCAATATTTTGTAGCATCATCGTCTTACCGGCCTTGGGCGGCGAAACGAGCATTCCGCGTTGGCCCTTACCGATAGGCGATACCAGATCAATAATTCTCGCGGTGATGTCTTCTGTACTACCATTGCCTAACTCCATTGTCAGCCGGTCATTGGCAAACAGCGGGGTCAGATTCTCGAAAAGCACCTTGTTCTTTGCGTTTTCGGGCGGTTCGAAGTTTATTTTGTTGACTTTTAGGAGCGCAAAATAACGCTCGCCTTCCTTAGGCGGGCGAATTTTACCTTCGACGGTATCTCCCGTACGCAGGCTAAAGCGCCGAATCTGGCTCGGCGACACGTAGATATCATCAGGACCAGCGAGATAAGAACTATCCGCCGATCGCAGAAAACCAAATCCGTCCTGGAGTATTTCCAGCACGCCGTCACCGTAGATATCCTCCCCTTTCTTCGCGTGCGCTTTAAGGATAGAGAAGATAATGTCTTGCTTGCGCATCCGCGCCATGCCCTCAACACCAAGTGTTTGAGCGAGCTCGATTAATTCTGCCGCTGGCTTTTTCTTAAGCTCAGTAAGATTCATACGTTGTCATTTCCGGAGTTGGTTCGCTAGATTTGGATCTATTCGTCAAAAAACAGGTGAAGACCAGGATCGACGAGCCGGGCCGCCAAGCCCGGACTTATCGAGAAATTGAGGGATTGCCTTCGCAGGCGCTACTGTAAAAGCACTTAGTTTGATTTTCAGGGAACGCTACCACGATTCGACAGTGGCGTCTACCCCCCATCAAATCAAACCAAATCGTTCGTTAGATATTGCTGTCAATAAACGCCGTCAGCTGTGACTTGGAGACTGCACCGACCTTGGTTGCCTCTACATTCCCTTCTTTAAACAACATTAATGTCGGGATCCCGCGGATGCCATACTTGGGCGGCGTAGCCGGATTCTCATCGATATTCAGTTTGGCGACTTTAACTTTGCCCGAATATTCATCGGCAATCTCGTCTAAAATGGGAGCGATCATCTTGCACGGACCACACCATTCTGCCCAGAAGTCAACCAACACTGGCCCTTCTGCTTTTAATACCTCGTCTTCAAATGTCGGATCACCGATATAGACAATATTTTCACTCACGCAATAAGCCCCCTGCCCGGCGCTGCACGTAAACCACCCACTTACTTCCTCATGTACTACGCTTTACCACGTATACCCAGGTAATCGTACACTGGAACCCTCCCAGAGCCTGGATAAACACACCGCATAAACATTTGAAGAATATTATGGACGTTCGTGTTGTGGTAATCTTTCTAATTTACATTGTTAGCCCAAACTGGGATACATTTCAAGTACTACGATAGATTATTTTTTATTTTATGGTCTAAAAAGCCCGTTGGTACTTCCAAATGGCACCAATAGCTCTACCATCCCTAAGGTGTTGAAAAACAGGATTACCCTCTATTTTTCAAATGAATAGAGTTGCGCCCGCTAATTACTGAACAGTATACGCCAAATGCGAGCGGTTAGTAAATTAATAACGCATTATCAGAGGACTCAGTAGGCCGAAAAGTTAGGTTTGATAGACAATCTAAGTTTTGTAAGCTATGCCGTATCCGTGGTCGAACACACACCGTTTGGGCGTCACCGTGAGAAATCGCGCGGGTCCTGTGAGAAATGCGAGCGCTTAGCTCAATGACGCCAAATCCACGCTACGCAAGAACACTATTGATTACAACGAAAAGCAAACGACTAACACAACAAAGGAACGAGCTGTGGCCAAATCTCTTGATCTTCTTCCGCCTCGAGAGGCTTTACTTGAAATCACACGTCGTTTTTGCGCTCGGGGATGGATGTTGTGCACTGCAGGAAATCTCAGTGCTCGGTTCACGGCTTAGAGATGTTGAAAGGGCTAGGCCCCTGGGGCGAGGTAGCCAACCCGTCACTGCCCGAATTCGAGAATCATCTCGACGTATCCCTAATTTCGCAACAAATTGAGAGTCAATTCACTGCAGAAGCGCCGTCCTTACCTGCTTTGATATACGTAATCACGGCGCCACCGTCTGGGGTGCGGGGCTACAAGAAGCATACAATCGCGTCGAAATCGAGGAGTTTTTATTCAGCTATTTGGCTCAACTTGATCCGTTTAAACAATAGCCCGCATTTAGACTATCCGTCTAACGCACATAATGTTCAGAACGGTATAATATAAGCGGCCTACAAAGAGAAACGCTGCACAACATGGATTCGAACACGCCTAAACTTGAGTAGAACAAAACAGCCTCTGTTACTAAAGATCCATGGAGCCGGATGAGTGGAACACGAGACGCTAATACGAATATCCTTTTTTTTAATGACGTTTTTTCTGATTGCGTGGTGGGAGAGGCACGCGCCACGTCGCCGACGCAATCAATCGGTTGCCCTACGTTGGCTCAACAACCTTGGCATTGTCGCGGTAAACACTCTCTTACTTAGATTACTTTTTCCTATGGCTGCTGTTGGGATGGCCGTGTATGTCGACCAAAACCAATGGGGGTTTATTAACACTCTCGCTTTACCCTTCTGGTTGAGCGTTGTACTCAGCGTTATCGCCCTCGACTTGGTTATCTATCTACAGCACGTACTCTTCCACGCAGTGCCTGCGCTATGGCGCTTACATATGGTGCACCATGCGGACCTCGACTATGACCTCACGACGGGATTGCGTTTTCATCCCATCGAGATCGCACTGTCGATGGTAGTAAAATTTGCTACCATTGCCGCATTGGGGCCACCGATACTCGCCGTGCTAATATTTGAGGTTATTTTAAATTCGGCAGCCATGTTTAATCACGGAAATATCCGCCTACCGGGAAGAATTGATAATTTTTTACGTCTCCTAATCGTGACGCCAGATATGCACCGCGTACATCACTCGAGCATAAAGGTGGAAACGAACAGCAATTACGGATTCAATCTTTCATGGTGGGACCGTCTATTTGGCACCTATATAGCACAACCCATTGATAGTCATGAAAAAATGGAGATCGGTTTAGAGCAGTTTCAGAGTCCTGAGTATCTCACTTTGCCGCGGATGTTGACACTCCCATTCGTCGGAAAACCCGGCAAATACCCTATCAATCGCGAGTGAAAAACCACCTAATTTGCCAAAAGGTCGCTTATCGGAGACAATAGTGGGGCCTAGCGGTTACTTGACACTTTTTCGCACGCGTGGCATAAACTAGTCCCGAAGCCGATGGGAGGCTATCCGGAAGGGTGCTTGTACCCAAAAATAAATATACGGTTAACGGGAGGGTGATCCGTCAACGTCCATCCTACGGTATATTTTACCTAGCCGTCGCATAATTGTGAGGGAGGTAGGGCGGCGCGCACCTTATTAAAACTATTATTAATAAAATCAAGATAGAGGAGATAACCATGAAAGCACGTTGGTTGAGTGTTCCTGCAGCTGCAGTAATGATGATTGGTGTTGCTGGTACGGCGAGTGCTGACTTAGACTTGGCTAAGAAGAGCGGCTGCTTGGCTTGCCACGCTGTAGATAAGAAAGTTGTTGGTCCTGCTTGGCAGGATGTATCTGACAAATACAAGGGTGACGCTGCTGCTCGCGACGCTTTGATCGGTAAAGTAAAAGCTGGCGGTAAGGGTAACTGGACCGAAGTGACTGGCGGTGTTCCAATGCCTCCTTACTCGCCTCGTGTTGCTGACGCTGACATCGAAACGCTGGTTGACTTCGTTCTCGGCCTGGCTAAGTAAAGCGATTTAACAGCAAACGCACAATTACAAGAATCTGTTGTATTCCTAGAAGCCAGCATCGTGCTGGCTTTTTTTTATTGCGTAGCCAAACGTTACGGACCTAAACGACAACGACACGTTATCGCCCCTACGACAACCCCGCATTACAGTAGTAGAAACCAAGCACGGGAAACGACCCGCCGCGTGGTTTCGCTTGTGCTTCTTTGACTCAAATAGACGACCCGTGCCTGTTTCTTGGCAGAAACACAGCGAGCCCGCATTTCTCACCATATCGGGCCGCCGTCCCTTGGTCTTCACCCCGCAAGGGCGTACCGAGGTCCACAAAGAATTTTAGTCGACGCTTCCCGGTTAGAAATGCGGGCTAGCGGTTTCGGGTATTCACATGCCCTTAGGGCTCGCGAAAAA
>CALZJI010000202.1 GCA_945787615.1 uncultured Chromatiaceae bacterium
GCATCCCGCCTGGCTGCGTTGCGAAAACTTGAAATATGCGCATATTCCTGCGTTTTCGCGCCTTGCCAGGCGGGCGCCTCAACGCCCAAAATGTAAACTTATTCTTGCGCGAGCCCTTAGCTATTATGGCGATAGTGAATGAAGAAAGTATACGCCGCAGCGAACTTGGCCGAGGCCTACCATGTTTTGAATTTGTTGGCTGACGAGGGTATCGCGGCCAAGGTCTTCAACGAGAATGCCCAAGGCGCGCTCGGCGAGCTGCCATTGAACGCCTACCCAGAGGTCTGGGTTGAGTGCGACAATGACCTCGAGCGTGCCAGGGGCATTATCAAGGAGTACGAAACCCCCGTGGGGGATATCAAATCAATCAAGTGCCGGCACTGCGGCGAGGAAAACCCGGGTAATTTCCAACTCTGCTGGCGGTGCAGCAGCGCGTTAGAGCGAAAATGAACAATGCGCCTACGAAAAGTTATCGCCTAGCTCATCACCACCTATCCATGTAGCCCGGGTGGAGCGTGAGCGAAACCCGGGAGAATTTCTCACCCGCCGCATAGTGCGTTGCGCTCACCAAAACACGAGTACGGTCGTACCCGTAGTGCAAAGCTTCAGTCCAACCTTCGATGTGATCGGGGATGGAGTCGGTCGTAACCCACGCGTCGGCACGATCTCATCGATCTTGTCCAGACTATTGACCGCAACGCCAATAACCTGCATGAGTTTGCGCCCCTGTTCTTTCATGTCGCCTTTAAATAGCGGTTTCGGCTCAGGGTCGAGTTCGAACAGTTTTTGATAAAATATTGTCGCCGCGACCTCGGTAATCGGGGCAACCTTAGCGAAGCTGTCCTTGACCAGTGTGATCTCATCTGCGGTGAGTGGTTGCGTGATTTCATCTCTGCCACTGAGAACGACGGGTTAGTTTCGTTTCTTCACGAACGGCTAACTCGGCATGGATGTGCGGGTTAGATCGAGCAGATACGGGCGGCGCGTGTCGTGAGCATCATCGCCAAGGGCTAGACTGTCCCTACCGCTGCCGTTGGGGATGAACTTGCCGCCGCTGCCCCATGGCGGCATAGACACACTAGGAGGTATTGGCAACACTTTCCCCCGGCCAGCGTCGATGTCCTGTATGGGCAACGGTGCACCCGCAGGTCCCGAGATGGGCGGGCGAGACGGAATATATGTGCAGCCGCCCACGGTACGGCCTGTCCAGGTATCGATGAGGTCGAACGCCAACGCATCGACCGGGCGGATAGTGGGATGCAATGTGGACGGCGGATTCGCCACTTTAAAGCGTACCCCGGCGACGTACTCGCCGCGAACTCCGGTTGCTTGTAACGGGACTCGCCGTTCATTGCATGCCAGCACATAACGGGATGGCGTAAGGCCTGCGACGCGCACTTCCAGTCTCTCGTTGGCAGAGTCGATAAAGCGTGCGACGCCTGCAGCCGTCGTTTGTTCTGCCAATATCGGCCACGGTTCATGGGCGCTGCGTAGTTGTATCGTTATGTCGCCGAGCTGTACCTCGCCCAGCAGTGGAAAACGAAGCGCGAGAAAGGGCTCGAACCAATCGCTTTGAAACGGATAACCGGTGGCGTTCAGATCTTGCAGCACTGCGCACAGGTCTTCCCACAACAGGCGCGGTAGCATGAAGCGGTCTTGTAGCGCCGCGCCCCAACTGGTGAGTTTCGCCTTTTGAGGTTGGCGATCGAAATAAGCCAACAGACCCAATACCAAAAGTGATTGCAGTGCGGCTAGCTTTGGATCGGGTGGTGTCTCGAAGCTACGCAGGATGGCGCGGCCTAGCCGCAAACCTGCGCGATCGGGGGCATAGAGTTGGTCGACGCGAATCTCCGCGCGACGCATGTTCCCGGCCGGATCGGCAAGTAGATGGCGAAGTAAGCGGTCCGGAATCCACGGGTAGTGGCTTTCTCCCGGGGGGATGTGTTCTAACGCGATAGCCAGTTCGTACAGGGATTCATCGCGGCCTTCGTCAGGGCGAGGCGCGTCCCCTCCAGGACCTATGGACCGACCTGCAAAGAAATATGACAGACTGGGATGTTGTTGCCAGTAAACGATCAGTGAACGCAGTAGCTCGGGGCGGCGCAAGAATGGGCTGTCGATGGGGCGCTCGCCACCGAGTAACAGCTCCGCGCCGCCACCCGGCGGTAGGCGCCGCCCATCGGCCATGATTCGTTCGCCCTGTAGACCTGTTTGCGTCGCTTCGTCATAGGTCGCGTTTAGGACCTCGAGCTGCTGCGCCCAACTTGGTGCCTCGGGAAGCCATACCTTAAGGATGCCCGCGTCCGGTTCGAGCGTGAGTCGCCGTAGCCGATAATCCTGCGGCGGCTCATAGCCTTCGAACGTCACTGGCGCCGCTAGGGCTTGAGCGGCAGTTTCCAGGGCGGCGACCAGATCCAAGTAGTGCTCCAGGTGCGTAAGTGGAGGCATGAAGATGCAGAGGCGGCCGCCACGGATTTCAATGCATAGTGCCGTACGCGGGGCTCCAGCGCCGGGAACGGGTGTCGCATCGGCCGCTTCGAGCTTGGCATCCGCTGGGCTTAGGGTGGTCAGGCGAGCGCTTAATTCGCCGTGAATATCGGGGAGTAGCGGGCGATCTTCGAATTGGCAACGTTCTGGCTCGGTCTCCACGGGCGCGCCGTCAGCGACGGGCAGGCTTTCCAGGGGTAACCGATAGCCGATGGGTGAGTCGCCTGGCGTCAGGTAAAGCCCGTCGCGGCGAAATGTCCACTTTCCGCTCGCCCAACGTTCCTCTGTTGGGTCCCAACGCAGCGGCAACACGTAGCCGACCGCCTCCCCTTGGCTTGAAGAGAGGCGCGAAGCGAGATTGCGACGCTGTTGCGGATCCCGCAGTTCTTCTGTCGACGGCATGTAGTCGACCAGGGCCCGGTTCATCCACAACTCGTGCAGACCGTCCTCGTAGGCCGGTATGACGAATTCCTCGGAAAGACCAAGCGCCTCGGTGAGCGCCCGCGCCAAGCGCTTAGCGTCTTGCGAGGTAACGCCGCCTTCGGATTTTTTCCCCCACTCGAGTAAATCCCCATTACGCCAGATAGGGAATCCATCGGCGCGCAAGAAACAGCTGAGATTCCAGCGTGGTAAGGCCTCGCCGCCGTAGGTTTCACCCTGCCCAACATGGAGTACGCCGCCGGGAGCTAGCCGCCGCCAGAGGCGCTGCAGCAGTTCCTCCGCGGCGCGACGTTTGCCCGATCCCAGCGAGGTTAGGTTCCACTCGGGCGCGTCGGCGTCGCGAGTCGAGACGAAACACAGCCCGCGCGCCACCGACAGGGCGATGTTCTCACCGTGCAACGCCGTGTCGATGCGGTGACCTAGCCCTTGGATGTCCGCCCATTGGCTTTCGCTGTAAGGCCAAGACGGGGGTAGCGGTACAAGGCGGCGTATGCGAATTTCATCGTTGCGTGTTTCATCGCAAGACTCCCGATAACCGACTATCGGCACTGCCCTGAGTGGCTCCGGGGCGCTGGCCAGTGGGATATGACCTTCGCTAGTGAAAAGCCCGGCGACCGGATCGAGCCCCACCCAACCTGATCCCGGAAGAAACACTTCGCTCCAGGCATGGTTGTTTGCCTTATCCGCCTGACCCGCTGGGTCGAGCAGAATGCGGTAGCCATAGGTGAATCTCGCGGCAAGCCCAAGGCGGCGCAGAGCCAAGGTCAAGAGCCACGCCAGTTCCCAAGCCGAGCCACTGCCGCATTCGAGGACCGCCTCCACGTCTACCGCGCCAGGTCTGCCGGGACCGGTGGGCGCCAAGGACTTCGCCACTTGAGCGTTAATGGCTTCGAGTTGTTCGATGATGTAGCCAGCGGTCGGGCTTAGCCCATCCAACCACGCGGTTAGCCGCGGGCCCGTTTTCCCAACGCGCAAATACGGCGCGAGTTCTTTACGGAGCTGTTGTGGATAGTCGAATGGATACTTGGAAGCGAACGGCTCGACCAGGAAATCGAAGGGATTAACCGGCTCAAGGTCTGCTATGAGTTCCACCTCGATGGCCAATTTCGAGGTAGGCTCAGGGATATCGAGGCGGCCTAAGTGGTTCTCAAAGGGATCGCGGAGCCAGTTGAGCCAATTAGGATCGGCTTCCACGCGCAGTGAGTACGCAGCGATTGCGCAGGGCGTATGCGGCGCGGGACGCAACCGTAGCCAGTGGGTCGACAGCTGTACCGGGCGGCTAAATCGATATGCAAAACGCTGTGTCAGTGCAATGCGTGTGCTCATGGGGCTAGCCGTCGCAAATCCAAAGTGTATGGATACTCGTCGTTACGTCTCTCCGGCGCCGGGTCGCGCGCTTGGTTAGGTTTGGCCGATGGAAAGTGCTGTTGCGGTTTCGTTACCCAGCTTGGCGGCGCCACCTCACCGCTGCTGTGGCCCCAGCTCCAGAAGCGCGAGATGCGGCGGCTCTCGGCCTCGTAAGCATTAAGCGGAAACGCCTCATAACCCACCCCGCCCGGGTGGGTCACATGGTAGACACAGCCGCCGACCGATCGGCCTAGGCGTCGGTCATGAATATCAAACACCAGCGGCGCGTGAATATCGATCGTTGGGTGTAGACCAAAGCCCGCCTTCCACGCTTTGTAGCGTACGCCAGCCACGAACGTGCCGGCCTCGGCGGTTGGCTGCAGAGGTAGCCGACGACCATTACACGTCAGTATAAAAAGCTCGGCGTCGAAACTATGGCATGTCACTTGAAGTCGTTCGATGGCCGAGTCCACCACGCGCGCCTCTCGCTGGGCGGAGGCTTCCTCGCCCAAAACATGCCACGGCTCCAGAGCCATGTGTAGCTCGAGCCTCACGTCGCCGTAGGCGACGCGACCGTAGACCGGAAAACGAAACTCCAGGAATGGGGCGTACCACTCAAGCTGCAACGGATAATCGGCTTCATTGAGTTCCTGAATAACGGCGGCGAAGTCGGCCCAAACGTAATGGGGCAGTAAGAACCGATCGTGCAGCGCCGTACCCCAGTGCACGAGCGGATGACGATAAGGCTGCTTCCAGAAGCGGGCGACGAGCGCGCGTAACAGTAACATTTGCGCTAAACTCATTCGCGCATGCGGGGGCATTTCGAAAGCGCGGAATTCCACCAGCCCCTGGCGGCCGGTCGCGCTATCCGAAGAATAGAGTTTATCGATACAAAACTCCGCGCGGTGGGTATTGCCGGTTAGGTCAGTGAGGAAACTGCGTAGGGTTCGATTTAATACCTTTGGTGTACCCGCTTTTTCGGCTTCCTCCAGGCTCAGCTCGAGTTCGTCGAGTAGCGCGACGCCCCGTTCGTCGACGCGTGGCGCCTGCGAGGTTGGGCCGATAAACAGGCCGGAGAAGAGATATGAAAGCGACGGGTGGTGTTGCCAATACGTAAGTAGCGAGCGCAGTAGATCCGGACGACGTAGAAAAGCGCTATCTTCGGGCGTCGCTCCGCCGAGCGTGACGTGATTGCCGCCTCCAGTACCCGTATGGCGACCATCCATCATAAATTTCTCGGTGCCCAGTCGCGACAGCCGTGCCTCTTCGTAAAGTGTGACCGTGTTATGCTCAAGTTCGTCCCAATTGCCGGCCGGATGGATATTCACCTCGATCACCCCCGGGTCCGGTGTGACTTTGAGGAATCCGATCAGCGGAGAGTCCGGCGGCTGATAGCCTTCGATGATAATTGGCATGTCGAGCTCGGCTGCCGTTTGTTCGATCGCCGTGACTAGTGCCACATAATGCTCAATCTCTTTTAACGGGGGCATAAAGACATAAAGCCGGCCGTTACGCGGTTCAACGCATAGGGCCGTGTGCGGTACGCCAGCCCACGTTTTGTAGCGTTCACGGATCAGTTCGGGCTTGGTGTCAGCGGCCAGAGGTAAGTTAAAATCAACGGGCTCGATACTGGCTCCGGCTGCCAGTGGCCCCCTACGCGCCGGCTCAGCGCCGGATTCAAAAATGTCTTGTTCGACTTCTGCTATCCACGGCAGTTGCTTTAGCGGGAGCCGTAGCCCCATGGGCGACCCGCCCGGAAACAGGTACATGGCGTTGCGGGCGAACTGCCAACGTCCCGAGCGCCAGCCACCCTGCTCCCAGTCCCAGAGAAGCGGCAAGGTGAACCCGACGGGTTTATCGAGGCCGCGCGCCAGCGCCAGGCTCACATCATCACGAAACTGGCGCGCCCAAGGGATCGCGATCGCGTCCAGGTCGAGGGGCTGCCGTGCTTCGCGCCACAGGTAATGCAGCCAGTCCTCAAAACCGGGGATTTGAAAGCGGGCCTCAACGCTAAGGTGGCCCGCGAGGCATTCGCCAAAGCGCTGCGCCTCGTCGATCGTGGCGCCGTAGTTGCGTTGCTCATCGGCCAGTAGCGCTTCATTGCGCCACAGGGCTTGGCCGTCGGTTCGCCAATAACAACCCAGCGCCCAGCGCGGCAACGGTTCGCCGGGATACCATTTGCCTTCGCCATAGTGCAGCAATCCACCGGGCGCGAACGCATCCTTTAAGCGTTTCAGAAGGACACCCGCCCGTTCGCGTTTGTGAGCGCCGAGCGCCTGCGTGTTCCATTGAGCCCCTTCCATGTCGTCAATGGATACAAAAGTGGGTTCACCGCCCATGGTGAGCCTCACATCCAACTCGGTAAGTTCATCGTCTATGGCACGACCGAGCCGGCGGATCTCCGACCATTGGGCCTCGGTGTAGGGTTTGGTTACACGCGGATCTTCATGGACGCGTCGCACTTCGTTGTGGTAGTCGAATTCAACTTCACACTTGTCCGAAGAGCCTGTGATGGGTGCGGCGCTAACCGGATCCGGTGTGCACGCAAGGGGAATGTGGCCCTCGCCGGCGAACAGGCCGGAGGTTGGGTCGAGGCCGATCCAACCGGCGCCCGGGATGTAAACCTCGGCCCACGCATGCAGATCGGTAAAGTCATGCTCCGGGCCAGAGGGCCCATCGAGCGACTTTTGGTCGGCGGTAAGTTGGACGAGGTAGCCGGAGACGAAGCGAGCGGCGAGACCCAGGTGTCGTAGGATTTGCACCAGCAACCAGCCGGTATCCCGACAGGAACCGATACGTTTGTCGAACGTTTCTTCACAGGACTGAATACCGGGGTCGAGCCGGATCTCGTAGCCAATGTCTTTCTGCAGTCGTTGATTAAGCGCCACTAAAAAGAGATTAATATGGCGTTTCTTGCGCTCGACCCCGTCTAGCCAGGCCGCGAGGTGGGGACCACTCTCGGTGATTTCAAAATAAGACTCAAGCTCTTGCTTCAATAGGGCGTCATATTGGAACGGATAATTTTCGGCGTACTTTTCAACAAAGAAGTCGAAGGGGTTGATAACGGTCATCTCCGCGACCAGCCTGACGGAGATCCGCAGCTCACGTACCGGTTTGGGGAAGATGACTCGAGCCACGGTGTTACCAAAGGGGTCCTGTTGCCAGTATAGACGGTTTTCGGGGCTGACTTTAAAATGGTAGTCATGTATCGGCGTGCGCGTATGCGGCGCTGGCCGAAGGCGCATGACATGGGGAGACAGGGCGACTGGGCGGTCATACCGGTAGCAGGTTACATGCTCGATGCCAACGTGTATCGCCACGATTTCTCTCCATACTACCGCCAAGCCAGGGCGCCGATCGCCGCGCTCTTTCAGGCGGATGCTCGCCCGCATTTCTCACCAGATCCGGTCGTTCTCGCTTGATCTATGTTTCCACGCAGGGTTTTCTTCGGTAGCCGCGTCCTGCGTTACCCTATCTCCTGCATCCATGCAGTCGTCACCCAGAAATACACCTTGTATTCCTCTCGTTCAGAAATACCGTGCGTGAAAACAAATCTCTGCGCGATCATCCCCCGTCTTGATGAGAAATGCGGGCTGGATACTTTCAGTTGAAATATTTTGGAGGATTGAAAGCATTAGACAGAGCGCTACGATCGCTCCGCGCTCGCGCCAATAATCATTATTAAAGGAAGACGTTAGCGGCGATCGCGTTATAAGTCAAGTGAATATTAGGCCAAGGTGCGAGATGTTGAGAGCGCCGATTTCTTGAATTAAACGTCCCGGCCCTAGACCCCATTTAGGGGCGGGTGCCTCAGCGCCCAAAATGTGAATTAATTTTGACGCGAGCCCTAAGTAAACATGACTGTATAATGCAGTGGTTACCCCGTCGGTGACCTGTTCGATGAATTGATTACGCCGCTGTGTGATAATGCCATCGAGCCACGCCATGTCGATCTACGGCCGTTTATATTGTCTGGCGAAAAAGTATACGTAACCCGTGGCGGGTTAACGCGCGTGGCTCTGCGTAAGGGATCGTTAGTGGTGAATTCGTCACGGGGCGGCGGCGACGGTTTTACTGAAAGATGCCGGCTAGGATAGGATAGCCGAATAGCGCAGTGGAGGACATAAGGAAATGGCTATTGGCGGATTGTACCAATCAAGCTCTGGGCTTGTACCGGAGTTATCAGGGCTTAGACTTAGGGCCACGGGAAAAAACAATTATCCAACCTTGCTTGTCTTTTCGCTAAGCTTCCGCGTTACGGCAATTGTTGCATATTCCAGTATGCGCCACTTGACGCGCCTTGAATCTGAGTAAAAATCTGGCGCAATTTTTGGTTAATTATTATTTTCCGCGGCCCTTAAGTATTACCAATTGCGCGGTTTTCCGTACAGCCCGATGCTGAGCCACGCTGAGGAGACGGGGTAAATGATCTGGTTGTAGAAGTCTGAGGATTCGCCGGCCGCGGGTGGTTGGCTAGCATAGGGGGAGTGCAACATGGATTCTGTGAAAATGTGTAATGACGAACCAAGCAACGACATACCGCTCGCGCGTCTCAATACTATTCGGCATATCAATCTGCAGTTGGCGGCCCTTGACGAACCTACTTTTTCAGGCATAGCCGATCAAGGTTTTCTAGAAATTGCTAGCGATCTGTTACGAAATTTCCAAGAACAACGTCGGTTGCTCGCTGGCTACCGTTGCCCTCCGGATAAACGAATAGAGAACTACTTAAACGCAATCTTTGATCGGCACGGACTAGGTTATGAGGCGTCATTGCCGCACAAGACGTTTATCTTAGATCAGCCAAATTTAGCCCGCGAGCTGTCGCTTCCGGCTGACGACGATTACTTCGAATCCCAGTGCGGTAAGTCTTATCGGGTGGAACAAGGTGTGTTGCATAACCCGGTGAACGACCGGCGTACGACCAGCGGCGTATTCCATATTGTCGACGGCGGGCTTCCCATACCGTTGGACAAAAAAGCCGTGCCTGTGGCGGTGTTCGCGCAGCTACTAAAGGGAGCACTCAATCCTCCTGAGAATCTGCTTCGCTTGCCTTTTACCAGTAATCAAGCAGCACAAGCTAGCGTCTGGGTCTCCTTACTTCTGCGGCCCGTTGTAAGCCCTACAGTACCCGGTGTGGCATTGGAAAAGAGCATGGAAACGCGTTTCTTCGCGCCCGGAAGCTTGGTGTCCAATTTGGATTTTGTGGAAAGAATTTTCGGTAATGCGGGTGATCCATTGTTGCCGGAGAATGACGCGGCACTCGACGTTTATCATTGGACGGGGCATACCGGTTGCATTATTCTTGCGCCCCAATTAGTAGGATTAACAAAAAAGGAGGTGGGGTTACCGTGTCACGATGAAGCAACGCCGCGGCAACGCCGCGACGGTATGTGTTGGAAGGATCCGACGGAGCTTTATAATGACGGTCAATCCTTTAAGATCGTGTGTCGTGACAAGACAGGCGTCATCGTGACACTCATCGCCGACAACTATTTTGGCTACAGTAAAAAAGAAATAAAATCGCAAATCAGTTACGCCTCTAATCTTTACGGGGGCGGTGAGGAAGAGCACTCGGGGGGAGCGGTAGCTTTTGCTCGTTATAACCTCGGCGACGTGTTCCAACCGGACAGCCGGGTACGTATGGAGGACCATAACTTCGACGAGATGGTCGCGCGGTTTGGCGCCGTCATGGATATCCGAGACCAAGGATACGCAGTCGATAAGGACTATCCGACTGTTGTTTACCTTCCTGAAACCGCGCGCTTCGACCTGCAAGAACAAAGCATTAGCTGGTATCGTAACGGCCTTCAACAGAATATCAAGCTACTAGCGGACCAGACCTACATTTATCCGTGTGGCTACAAGGTGAATATGGAGAAGCATCCGGGAGCGCCATCCTGGCGACTCATTGGAACGGAAGCAGAAGGCACCGTTTGCCATAAGCCCTGCACGGTTTCTGGCGGAGGTAAATCAGAGATTTCGAAATCGATCGCCGGTACGTATATATCAGGACCGTTGTACGTGGGCGATCTCAAAGCAGATCTCGATCTAGTCGAGGAGATCGTAGGCAAGGACTACTCGGCTCGCTTTGGCGACGGTGATATCTCCAGCAAGAAGAGCCGACGCCTGCTCGATCCGAACCGCTCGCTCGGTTCGGTAATTCGGCTCCTAACACCAGCGTCCGATTACAGCGACGAATACAACGCCTGGTTGGAGGGGATACCACAACACATTCGGGCTTTGGTGTTTATTATTAA
>CALZJI010000203.1 GCA_945787615.1 uncultured Chromatiaceae bacterium
CGAATAAGTGGTGTAAGGTTCTGATTTGCAGCTATAATCGTGAAGGCGATATCTGGATCCAAGGTATTTTTGGATCATAGATGTTGTGCTACGGCGGCCGAAAAAATAGAATGACGGCTCGTTTAAACATTAAGTTAGAAGGTTTTTCATAATGGCATCGCAGAAGACAAGCAGCAACGTGGTATGGCATCACGCGACGATTACGCGTGAAACGCGCGAAGAACTCAACGGCCATAAGAGCGCCGTTCTATGGTTTACAGGGCTTTCCGGTTCAGGGAAATCAACGTTGGCGCACGCCGTCGAGGAAGCGCTGTACAAGAAGGGTTGCCGCACCTTTGTGTTGGACGGCGATAACGTGCGTCATGGCTTATGCGGTGATCTTGGGTTTTCTATTGAAGATCGCACCGAGAACATTCGGCGCGTCGGTGAAGTGGCGAAGCTGTTTACCGAAGCGGGAACCGTTGTGCTAACCGCGTTTATATCACCCTTAAAATCGGACCGTGAAGCGGTTCGAAATATCATGCCGCACGGAGATTTTTTGGAAATCTATTGCGCGGCGGTATTGGACGTGTGTGAAGAGCGCGACGTGAAAGGATTATACAAGAAAGCGCGCGCTGGCGAGATTCCGGAGTTCACAGGAATTTCATCACCTTACGAGGCGCCTGTCGATCCGGAATTAGAGGTTAATACCGGGGAGCTTTCTTTGGAAGCGTCAGCGGAGAAGGTATTGAATTTACTAACGGTGCGGGGGATTGTTACATAGGGGCCACGGAAAAAAAATAATTATCCAACCTTGCTTGTCTTTTTGCTCAGCTTCTGTGTTACAGCAAGTGTTGCATATTCCAATATGCGGCACTTGCCGCGCCTCGAATCTGAGCAAAAATCCGGCGCAATCTTTGGGTAATTATTATTTTCCGCGACCCTAAAACGGCCAGATAATTGGGACTAATACGACTGTCGAAATACCGGTTAATACGGTGAGCGGCGTTCCCATTCTTACGTAATCCGAAAAGTGATATCCGCCAGGGCCGTACACCATGAGATTAGTTTGGTAACCTATTGGTGTTGCAAAACTGGCGGATGCCGCCACCATAATGGTAATCGCGAACGGCAAGAAATTGACGCCCAGGTGTTTCGCGGTCGCCAACGCAATCGGGAACATTAGCACAGCGGCGGTGTTATTGGTCGCCAGTGCTGTG
This sequence comes from uncultured Chromatiaceae bacterium, assembly GCA_945787615.1. Taxonomy (GTDB): domain Bacteria; phylum Pseudomonadota; class Gammaproteobacteria; order JAADHS01; family JAADHS01; genus CALZJI01. The sequence continues at coordinate 1,200 of CALZJI010000203.1, forward strand.
AACATGGACGTTACGATGAAAACGATGGCTAACGCCGCCGTGGGCGCGCCACCGGATAGGGAAAACAACGTGTCGGCGACGGCTTTTGCGGCGCCCGACGATTCCAGCGCGTTTCCGATCCCAAACGAGGCGGCAATCACGAGAAGAACTTGCCAGTCCACGCTTCGCCTCGCGTTGCGTCCCCGCGTGCACCGAGTGATGATCATTAGTCCGGCCGCTAGCAGTGCCGACAGCAACATAGAGAGCCATCCAAAAGCAACGCTTAGAACCATCAACGAGAGTATAGAAATCGCCAGCACGGCTTTTTCGTGGCGAGGAGGGCTTGATTCTTCCAGCTGGCTGACTAAGTAGAAATCGCGGGAATTGCGTTGTTGGGCTATAAAGTTCGGGTGTGCCTCGAGCAACAACGTATCACCAGGTAGCAGAACGATGTCCCCGATCTTCTTTTTTATTTGCTCTCCGTCGCGCGCCACTGCGATCACTGCGGCGTTGTACATAGAGCGAAAGCCGCCTTCTCTAATGCTTTTTCCCGCAAGTGGACAGCTATGGGAAACCACTGCTTCGATGAGGCAACGGTCTTCCCTGGGTGAATCTAACTTAAAAACCTGGTCGGTAGCGGGTTTAAGGCCACGAATCTTCTGAAGGTCCACGACCGAATCGACGATGCCGGCGAAAATGAGTCGATCCTCCCCCCTCAGGCGTTCATGAGGCGACACGGCAGGGAGTAGTTGTCCTTTGCGATCAATCTCAACAAGGTACAAACCCGGAAGCTGGCGCAAACCGGCTTCTTCCACTGTTCTACCTTCCAATGGGCTATTGCGTTCGACCAACATTTCGACGGTGTATTCCCTAACGTCGGCAAACTGACTGATGACAGGGCGTCGCTCAGGGAGTAGCCATTTGTGGAAAATCAGGACATACACCAGCGTGATGGCCGCGATGGGTAATCCGATCCAGGCAAGTTCAAACATTCGTAAACCGCTCGATTCGGTTTCCGACAGCAAGAGGCCATTGACGACTAAATTGGTGCTGGTGCCAATGAGCGTGCACGTTCCGCCGGCGATGGCAGCATAGCTGAGCGGCATCATTAATTTGGAAACGGAGAGATTGTTTTTCCTTGCCCAGTCGTTTACCGCAGGAATAAACATGGCGACGACAGGTGTGTTATTAAGAAAAGCGCTCATGGCGGCGACGGGGGCCATGAGCCGCGCTTGCGCAGATGTCAGGGATTTCGGCCGCCCTAGCACGGCTTGGCCAAGCCACGCGATGGTGCCGGTGTCGCGCAACCCTGTGACCACCACATACAGTACGGCGACCGTTATTACGCCTTCATTCGCTAAGCCCTCAAATGCAGTCGCCGGTGTCAGGACGCCTGATAGGAGCAATAGCGTAAGGGCGCCTATTAACGTGGTGTCCGGCGCCGCACGATTGGTCGCCATTACTGAAAAGCAAACCGCAATCGTGGCTAACGTAAACCAAGCTTCCCAGCCCATGAGTCTCACTTCTTCGTATTAAGCAAATAGATTTCAGCAGACCATCAGATCGAAGTACGTTCAGGGATTCGGTAATCTGCGAATATCGTTGTGGAGCCTATACTACACGTGTTCGCTTAACGATGCCTGGCGTAATCGCGTTTAAATCAATTACGGCCGCGAATCCGTGATGGTTTACGTTACGGATATGCTTGCCTAAATGCGGCGACGAACGCGTCAAGTTGATCGCTGGGAAGGTCGTTAATTCCTGCCGCGGCTTTTCGTCCTCCGCCCGTTGGGAATTGACGACATAGTTCGTCCGCGCCGCTCTTCGTCGTCAGTGGAGCGCGGACGCTAACGACGAAACCGCCATTGTCGCGACGAGTGAGTAACGCGTGGGCACGGTTTGGCGATTCTTGGGCGAGCCGATTGGCGAAGACGCCACTAACGCGCCGGGCCCACGGCGCTGCAGGCAGTAAGTAGACCGCGTGCGTAGCGCTCATAAATTCAGCGCTGATTTGGTCGGCCTTGGTCAAGTCGTTGTAGTAACCGTCGCGTAGCCGGTTAAATGTCTCGTCGCGAGCGATAAAATCCAAAGGATTCTTGTACGGATGTAGGCTGCGAAAAAGTCCATCAGGTGCGAAATGCAGATCCTCTATTGTTGCTCCGTAGGCGTTATAATTGATGCAGATTCCCAATTCGCGCAATGCGAGAAGTTCGCTCTCACGTAAACCCAGGGTCGCACTCGCGTTTCTTGCGCTGTCGTCGAAGTTATCCCCGAAGCTGCCGACAACCGCCCAGTGGGCAAATTGTCCACGCAGGTATTTGTTTACCAGCAAACTTGTACACGTATCGGATGAAGTATCGATATGGGCCGCAAGGTTTACGTGTTGTGGGATATCGCCGGCAAAATGATGGTCGAAGTACGTGACGTGGGCGCCTTGTTCCAAGATTGACGTTAACGAATCACGGTTTTTATCTAGCGAGATATCCAGCACGGTAATCTGATCGCCCGGCGCTGCATCGATGCGTCTCAGCAGTTGGATATCCCGCTTTACGCCCGTCACAAGTTGAGAGTCGACGGGGTTTGCCAGCCGTAACTGCTGCAATGCGCAAATTCCGTCGGCATCGCCATTGAAGGCATCGATATAGACCATTGCATGCTCCTGATTGGATTGAATAATTGTTGGTTCAGGTGTCGCGAGAAGTGATTATCGTGCGAGCACGTCGAAAGCACCAAGAAAAACGACGTTGTATCGTCGAAAAGGGCATTGATTTTAAGGCATATTTCTGAATTTTTATATACGAACTTGCAACTAATTTCCGTTCTTGACTGGCAAGCAGGGATAAGATTTGGGCGTTTGGCATATTTGCTTTGGATGAAACACGGCAGGGCTTTAGGGCCGCGGAAATAAATAATTGTACAAAGACTGCGCCGGATTTTGGCTCAGATTCAAGGCGCCGCAGGGGGCTCATAATCGCTTTATGTAACCCTTGCCGCAACACAGAAGCTGGGCCAAAAGGCACGCAAGGTTGGATAATTATTTTTTTCCGCGGCCCTAACTCTTGGTTCGTTTAGCGAGATCGCGTGGATACCGTGAGAAATGCCGGCTAGCTGCGAGCAACGGGTTGCGTTTTAGAATTAAGGCGTATAAACGTTCTCGTAAAAGAAATTGGTGGCCGAGACGAAGCCCTCTACGCTGCCGCAATCAAATCGTCTTCCCGAAAACTTGTAACCGAGTACGCGGCCCTGCTTTGCCTGAACGTAGAGCGCATCGGTAATCTGAATTTCGCCATTTTTTCCTGGTGGCGTTTCCCGCAATATATCGAAAATATCAGGCGTAAAAATATAACGCCCGATAATTGCTAAGTTGCTGGGCGCGTCCGATGGATGGGGTTTTTCGACCATATTGCTGACTCGATATAAATTACCGGCAAGGGCGTCTCCCGCAATGACGCCATACTTATCGGTCTCGTCAATGGGGATCTCTTCGATGGCAACGATACTGCATTTGTGTTGGTTATAGATATCCACCATTTGCGACAGAACACCTTTGGCATTTCCGACGCACAAGTCATCCGCAAGCACCACTGCGAAAGGTTCGTTGCCGATTAACGTCTCTCCCGTTAAGATCGCATCGCCTAAACCTCTCATTTCCTTTTGCCGCGTGAACGAAAACACGCATTGGTCGATAATCTCTCGGATAGGCGCGAGTTTCTTCTCCTTTTCTGTGCCCTGAATCTGATGCTCCAGTTCGTAACTGACATCGAAATAATCCGGAATGGCGCGCTTACCTCTACCCGTAACCACGGCCATGTGTGATAATCCGCCTTCCATCGCTTCTTCCACACCGTATTGAATCAGCGGCTTGTCAACGATCGGGAGCATTTCCTTGGGCATCGTTTTGGTGGCGGGTAGGAAGCGTGTGCCGTAGCCGGCCGCGGGGAATAAGCATTTTTTTAACATGAGATCTCGTAGCAGTAAATTAGCAGAAAATATTCGCTTTTGGTTGAGTAAAGTAAGACAACTCTCAGGCCGATGTAGTTATACCCTATTGGTATACGTTGATGGTCTACCCCGCATGGTTTATTTTCCTATTTTAAGTCTTTGCGACATAATTCGACAACTTTTCTCGAACTTTTCTCGCAAGCTCGCACGGAAAAAACAATTAAGAGTGTGTTAAATTTAAAGTTTTTGTCGAAACACCGTATAACGTGTTGCTTCTGGTGGGCTTGGCCATTGGGTGTTTCATTTCGTGAGGTCTGATGGTGCCCGTGACCTTGAGGCACCCTTTTAATTGAATCGGTCATACAGTATACGGAGGAAATGAGGTTTGAAAAAGGCTTTGATCACAGGAATAACGGGTCAGGATGGCGCGTATCTAGCCGAATTTTTACTTAGCAAAGGATACGAAGTTCACGGAATAAAGCGCCGCGCATCGTTGTTTAACACGGATCGAATTGACCATCTCTACCAAGATCCCCATGTGGAAGACCGGCGCTTTATCCTTCATTACGGTGATTTGACCGACTCGACGAACCTGATTCGTGTGATGCAGGAAGTGCAGCCAGACGAAGTTTATAATCTTGCCGCACAAAGTCACGTCGCCGTGTCGTTTGAGGCGCCCGAGTACACGGCAAATGCCGATGCGTTAGGCACGTTACGGCTGCTGGAGGCAATCCGCATATTGGGATTAGAGAAAACGACGCGTTTCTATCAGGCGTCGACCTCCGAATTATACGGAGAAGTGCAAGAGGTTCCCCAGACCGAGGCTACGCCGTTCTACCCGCGTTCGCCTTACGCGGTGGCAAAACTTTATGGGTATTGGATTACCGTAAACTACAGAGAAGCGTACGGGATCTACGCGTGCAATGGAATTCTATTTAACCACGAATCACCCGTAAGAGGTGAAACGTTCGTTACGCGGAAGATTACGCGAGCGATGTCGAGAATGAAGTTGGATCTGCAGGAGACGTTATTCCTAGGAAATCTTAATGCGTTACGCGACTGGGGCCACGCTCGCGACTACGTCGAAATGCAGTGGCTGATGTTACAGCAAGAGCAGCCAGAGGACTATGTCATTGCTACGGGTGTGCAATATTCCGTTCGCGACTTTGTGGATGCTGCGGCTAAAGAGTTGGATATTTCAATGCGCTGGGAAGGGGCTGGCGTTGAGGAGAAAGGGTACGATGCAGCGACCGGTAAATGCCTTGTTGCCGTCGATCCACGCTATTTTCGTCCAACCGAGGTTGAAACGTTGCTCGGGGATCCCAGCAAGGCGAGAACGAAGCTAGGTTGGGAGCCCAAGACGACTTTTGAGCAATTGGTTGCTGAGATGGTTCGGGAAGACCTTGAGAGCGCCAAAAGGGATGAGCTGTGCAAGCGCGAGGGATTTAAGACGTTTAGCTATCACGAATAGGATAGTAGCGGTGTACGCGGCTCGCTGGCCTCGAGTCGTTTAACGCTAACACATTGTTGCTGCTTTGCTTTTTCGCGAGATCGTTGCACGCCGTAGCGGCGGAGAGGCCATCCGTTTGTAGGCTGGCGGTGCCCATACGGTCGAACGAGGGGTCGTATCTCTAAGGTGGTATAATCCTTCCGGTTAGCCAGTTGATATTTCAATTTTTCTGATTCGGATTCTAGTATGCCGCTAATGAATGGTGAGGATTTATCCCGTACTGCAAAAATATACGTTGCTGGCCACAATGGGTTGGTGGGTTCGGCGATACTACGCAAACTGCAAGCGGATGGTTTTGAAGACATCATCGTCAGGCGTCATCGCCAATTAGATTTAACGGACCAAGCTTCCGTCCGAACATTCTTTGAGCAAGAGCAGCCCCAGTACGTCATTCTCGCCGCGGCTAAAGTAGGTGGTATTTTAGCAAACGACAGTTACCCTGCGGATTTTATTCGTGACAACCTTCTGATCCAAACGAACGTGATTGACGCGGCGTATCGATTTGGGACTAAGAAGCTGGTGTTTTTAGGCTCCTCGTGCATTTATCCTAAACTTTCTCCACAGCCTATGACTGAAGACAGTCTGCTAACTGGGCCGCTGGAGCCAACTAACGAGTGGTATGCAATCGCTAAAATCGCCGGCATAAAGATGTGCCAGGCATACAGGCGTCAATACAATTTCAACGCCATTTCTTTGATGCCGACGAACCTATACGGCCCAGGTGACAACTTTGACTTAGAAAAGTCTCACGTACTTCCGGCCTTGATCCGGAAGTGTCACGACGCGAAAACCTCAGGCGCCAGTCACATTGAGATATGGGGTACAGGGAAACCACGACGCGAGTTTTTATATGTGGACGACTTGGCGGATGCGGCACTTTTCTTAATGCGCAACTACGACGCTGAAGAAATAGTCAATGTCGGTGTTGGCGAGGATGTGTCTATTCTTGAATTGGCCGAGTTGGTTCGCGAAATTGTGGGATTCCAAGGCGACATCGTTCTTGACCGAAGCAAACCCGATGGTACACCGCGAAAGCTCATGGCCGTGTCACGATTGAATGGATTAGGGTGGACGGCGAAGACCACTCTTAAGCAAGGGGTACTGGCGACCTATCATTGGTTCCTCGATAACCAGTCTACGTTAAGGAAATAAGCGCTTTCCCAAAAAAGTCTCTTTCCGAACTATGGATTTAATGTTAGGGTATGCGAAACCTTCAGTGGCTGGTCTATCGGTTAATCCTTAGTTAACGTATTTCTTCTTTTTAAACATAAGGTTGGTTTCGTCTGATCGTCACGCACAAGAGCTCGAAGCGCAATAATGTTCGCGTCGTCTGGATGCTCTGTTCGATGCTGTAGCAGGTGATGACGCGTGCGTTTCACGTTAGGGCGTGGAGAGGGCATTTTTAATACCTAAATCCGACTTCTTTGTTGGAACGTAGAATGTAAACTTCATTTGAAGTGGCTGGCGATGGAGTGTAGAGCCTAAGGGCCGCGGAAAATAATAATTATCCAATAATTGCGCCGGATTTTGGCTCAGATTCAAGGCGCGGCAAGTGGCGCATATTGAAATATGTAACACTTGCCGTAACGCAGAAGCTGAGTGA
>CALZJI010000204.1 GCA_945787615.1 uncultured Chromatiaceae bacterium
GGAAACATGGGGTCAGGTCTTGCAATCACATATTTCTGGTCTATATTTGATATTATGGAAATGGGGTATGTGCGATGGCAAGGCCGCTACGATTAGAGTTATCCGGTGGTGGGCTGTTGCTGGCGAGTTAACACTCATGCCGCCATCGGCGTTTGAAACAGACCTTGGCAATGTAATTTCCACCTGTCCGTGGCGAATTTCTAATTCTCGCTCAAAAACAGTACCTTTGCCAGTCCTGTAGTTATCACGGACGCGCGTAATATCGAGACCTATGAGAACCGTGATATTGCTCGTTGTGCATCTGGTTACCTCTCTCGCAAAACTAGTGGGGCCGGGTGGTGCGCGGGCAGTGATCGCGGAGTCTCTGCTTATTAAGCATCAACTTATCGTGATCAATCGGCCCCGTCGGCGAGCACCTAATCTCGGCGCGCTGGATCGATTCCTATTTGGGTTTTGGTCCCTATATATGAAACCAGCGCGGTTATTAAAAAGTAACGTCATCCTCAAGACATCTACGCTTCTGCACTTTCATAAGATTTTGGTTAAGCGAAAGTATCGTCTGTTGTTTTCATCGCAAAGAAAAGCCAAACCCGGGCCAAAAGGCCCATCCGAAGAAATGATTCGCGCAATTGTTGAACTCAAGCAACGTAATCCAGACTACGGTTGTCCGCGCATCGCTCAGATAATTTCAACGGTGTTTGGTATTGAAATCGATAAAGATGTTGTCCGACGTGTTCTCGCCAAGCATTATCATCCGGGCTCTGGAGGTAACGGACCGTCATGGCTCACTTTTATCGGTCACGCCAAGGATAGTCTTTGGTCCATTGATCTATTTCGATGCGAGTCCATTGTGTTGAAAAGCCACTGGGTGATGGTTGTCATGGATCAGTACACGCGACGGATCATTGGTTTTGGTATCCATGCCGGTGACGTAGATGGGCCCAACCTTTGTCGCATGTTTAACGCGGCGATATCGCGAATGGGTACGCCGAAATATCTCAGCACAGATAACGATCCTTTGTATCTCTATCATCAATGGCAAGCGAATTTGCGCATACTGGAGATCGACGAAATAAAGACTGTTCCCCGCGTTCCCACATCGCATCCCTTCGTCGAAAGGTTGATTGGGAGCGTACGCCGGGAGTTTCTTGATCACATCTTGTTTTGGAACGTGCACGATTTAGAAAAGAAACTCGATGCATTCAAAGACTACTATAACGGTTACCGTGTTCACGCCGCGCTGGAGGGCAAGACGCCATTAAGCGTCAGCGGAAATGATGTGCTGGGCGAGGCGAACATCGATGATTATCAGTGGAAGTCACATTGTCGAGGCCTGTATCAAACGCCGATAGCGGCGTGAGTACTAATTCGCCACGGACAGCGTTGAGCAACGATGAGTTGCTGCCTGAGTATCAGGTTTTCAGAAGCAATCGCTTTCACGCCACCGGGTTTTAGTAGCGTGAATAAAGTGATCAATAAATGAACGGTGAATTCGAATAGCGCGCGCATCGTAAAGATCATACCGTATTGATGTGTTTTGGCAAGCGGTCGTAAGTCACTGTTTTAAAACGTCGCTTACGAATTCGCAACACACAGGCGAAGAGACTGTTTTTGAGCGAAAATTAGTAATTCGCCACCGACACGCCGCAACCCTCTACGCTTCATCCCGAGACGGATGCTTATGCGGACTAAACCAAGCCAGTCTCTCGTGTAGACGGACGACTTCGCCGACGATTATTAATGTTGGCGCGCTTACCTGCGCGTGCGCCATAATATCGGGCAGGCTCGCAAGGGTTCCGACCAAGACGCGCTGTTCCGGTGTCGTACCGTGTTCCACTAAAGCCACCGGCGTGTCCCCACCCATCCCGTGGGCAATGAGTTCGTTGCATATGATATTGACACCTACGAGACCCATGTAGATAACAATAGTCTGACGTGGCTGAACCAGCGCTCGCCAATTTAGATCAACGCTCCCGTCTTTCAGTTGGCCGGTAACGAACACGACCGACTGGGCGTAATCGCGGTGCGTTAACGGTATGCCAGCATAACTCGCGCACCCTGCTGCCGCTGTAATACCCGGGACAACCTGAAACGTGATCCCCTCGGCGGCAAGCGTGTCGATCTCTTCGCCGCCCCGACCGAAGATGAACGGATCGCCTCCCTTCAACCGCAGCACCCGTTTACCCTCTTTGGCAAGGCGCACCAAAGACTGGTTAATGTCTTCTTGGCGCATGGTGTGCACGCAACGGTGCTTGCCCACGTAAATACGGTCCGCATCGCGCCTGACCAACGCCAGGATCTCCTCGGAGACTAACCGGTCGTATAACACGACATCCGCTTGCTGCATTAGACGCAAGGCGCGAAATGTAACCAAATCCGGATCGCCGGGACCCGCGCCAACGAGATAGACTTCGCCAGCTTTCGTTTGTGTTGCGCTGTCTTGATCGATAGCGGCTTGTAATGCTTCCGCTGCGACTTTCTCTCGTCCCGAGAAGACTAACTCGGCCACGGGCCCGGTCAGTATTCGCTCCCAAAAACGACGCCGGGATACCGTATCGTGAAACTTTTGCTTAACTTGGCCACGGAAACCCTCAAGTAATTTGGCGAGATGCCCATAGCTTGATGGAATGATGCTTTCTAAACGTGCCCGTAGCAACCGCGCAAGAACCGGAGAAGCGCCACCCGTTGAAACGGCCACTAACACGGGTGAACGGTCGACAATGGAGGGCACGGTGAATGTACAAAGATCGGGACGGTCAACAACGTTGACCGGCAGCCCCTGCTGCTGCGCCGCGTCGGCCACTTGGCGATTCACACTCTCGTTATCAGTTGCGGCAATCGCTAACACTTTGGCCACCACGTCTCCCGGCTCGAACGCCCGCCCTAAGTGGGCGACACGCTTGGTACTTACCAGACTCGATAACTTCACGCATAGCGACGGCGCCACCACGGTCACATCACCACCCGCCTGTAACAACAACGCGACTTTGCGGGCGGCCACCTCGCCCCCCCCTACGACAAGGCACGCGCGTCCCTTTATATTTAACGAAATCGGTAGGACGTCCATCGGCGACCTGACATCACACGTCGTGGCATTTCTACGCTTTGCGTAACACCTGTACACCACCCATATAAGGTTGGAGCACTTCTGGTATCTGAACCGTTCCGTCTTCCTCCTGGTAGTTTTCCATCACCGCAACCAATGTACGGCCTACCGCCAATCCGGAACCGTTAAGGGTATGCACCAGCTCGGGCTTGCCCGTTTCGGGATTTCGCCAGCGTGCTAACATACGACGCGCTTGAAAATCTTCAAAATTGCTGCAGGAGGAGATTTCCCGGTAAGCTAGCTGACCGGGTAACCACACTTCTAAATCGTAAGTCTTGGCGGCGGAAAAGCCCATGTCACCACAGCACAACGCCATCACCCGGTAAGGCAAACCCAAACGCTGCAGCACTGTTTCGGCGTGGCCCGTCAAGGCTTCCAACGCATTGTAGGACTCCTCCGGTCTCACCAGCTGAACCAGTTCCACTTTTTCAAATTGGTGTTGGCGAATCATGCCGCGAGTATCCTTGCCGTAGGAACCCGCCTCGCTGCGAAAACAGGGCGTGTGGGCCACATACTTCGCCGGAATCGCTTCCGTATCCATAATTGTGTTCCGTGCCAGGTTTGTCACAGGAACTTCCGCGGTGGGAATCAAATAGAAATCGTGATCCCGAATGGCAAAAAGGTCTTCTTCGAACTTGGGTAACTGGCCGGTACCACGCAAGCTGTCGCTATTCACTAAATAGGGCACGTATATTTCGCGATAGCCGTGTTCGTTGGTATGTAAATCCAACATAAATTGAATTAAGGCGCGGTGAAGACGCGCTAACGGTCCAGTCATTACCGCAAAACGTGACCCACTGAGTTTCGCCGCCGCCTCAAAGTCCATCATTCCCAGCGCTTCGCCAGTATCGATGTGATCTTTGACTTCAAAATCAAACTTCCGCGGCTCACCCCATCGCCGCACTTCCTCATTATCCGCTTCGGCAAATCCATAGGGTACGCTCTCATGAGGAAGATTAGGTATTCCCATAACGATTTCGTTGAGCGAGCGCTGAATCTCGTCGAGGCGGTTGTCCATATCCTTCAACCGATCACCCAGTTCACTCACGGTTGCCAACAATGGCGCAATGTCCTCGCCGCGAGCTTTAGCCCGCCCGATGGCCTTTGAGCGTGTATTACGTTCGCTTTGCAAACGTTGCGTCTCCGCCTGGACTTCTTTACGTTTTGCCTCAAGTGCAGCCAGGGTCGCGGTCTCTAGCTCAAAACCTCGGCGTTGAAGTTGCATTGCCACGTGGTCAAGTTCATTTCGGATAAGATGTGGATCAAGCATGTCTTTCCTTTCCAATACCGCTTACAGGTGCGCTTTTCTAATTAGTTTTTAGCCAGCTAAACCGCGTCATTGACCGTCGCCGGCCACCATATAACATGACGAGGTTTAAAGTTGGTTTTAATGTGTTCGAGAATATCGGTTACTTTGACGGGGTCATCGAAAAATTCAACCACGATAGGAAGATCCAGCGATAGATCGACGAGACGGGAGGTATGAACCGCACCGGAATCACCAAAACCCGAAATACCGCGGAATACGGTCACCCCTTTAACTTTCTCCCAGTCGTGAAGCCGTTTTAGCAACGGTTCCAATTTGCCGTCCGCTTCAGAAATATAGATACGCACCACAGTGACTTCGCTGGTTTTCATAAGCGCCTCGCCATCGTTACCCCGACCCACGCGCACACCAAACAGAGTATAACGCTGAAGAGCACGTTCAAAAGTGCTTTTAAGTGCGCTTGCTCTTCAAACAACGCCACGGTTTCCATCGAGAACGTCGAAAACGTGGTGAAACTCCCCAAAAAGCCGACCAACATCACCGCCCGCCATTCCGCACTGATGCTTGATCGTTCCAAAAAAAACACGTATAGAAAGCCCATGGCCAACGACCCCACAACGTTAACAACGAGCGTACCGTAAGGAAAACCGCGCCCCAATAGAGCATAAACGCCGCTGGACACCCAAAAACGCGCCACGGCGCCCACGGCTCCGCCCGCGGCTATTGCCAAAAGTTGTGACAACAACAATCCCCCGTTTTACCGGCTCGCGTCGAAATTGCTTCACATTTTGGTCGTCGATCCATCTCTCTGGGCTGCGTCGCCTACGTGGATCGTAGGTAAGGAGCGAGAGCAGGACGCGGTAGCGTTGCAAAAACTTGAAAAATATTTATATTCCAGCGTTTTTGCGCCTTGCCTACACGGATGTAGACGAGGGGCGCGAGCACGGCTGCACGGACGCAGGAGGTAGAATTGCGTCGGGAACAGCAATCGAGGACGCGGAAGCTCTGCCAGGCGAGCGGCTCAACGCCCAAAATCGTGAAATAATTATGACACAAGCCATAAGGCTATAAAACGCGCCTTATTCTACACCAAACCCTCCAGCCCGCACGCCTAATCGGAAAACTAAAACGAAGCCACATCGCCCTGCGGTTTCGTCGTTGTTACGCTCGAAAAACGTCCTCAACATACTGCCCTGTACGCTTCCGGTCATTTTCCTTGCCAATCCTAAGGACTCGCGCAAAAATAACTTCACATTTTGAACATCGATCCA
>CALZJI010000205.1 GCA_945787615.1 uncultured Chromatiaceae bacterium
AATTGAACATCCTAATTGTGCAACCATAAATTAACCGGGCACCCTACGGATATATCGCATTATAATCAATATGTTATGCAATGTTTTCGTAAACTATACCCACAGATTCTGCGGAAGAGGTCATTAAAGTAAGGTCTGAGAATCCACGATCTTTTTCGTGCGCCGCTCCCCTGGCGGGCTTACCCAAGAACCCGCGCCCTCGACGTTCGTTTGAGATCAAAGCGTATCCCCTTTGACGGTGAATATCACCATTTAGCCGAAACGCCCTCGCCAGTTATCTGTGTTGGATTCCCCAACTGCGAATTCCCGGTCAAGCGCGAGAACATCGCTCCTCAATCTTGGGGTAACATAGGTTTGCGTTTCGATCGATACGCATAACCCCTTACGCCTTTCACGGATGCACCTTCAACTACTTCATACCACACCAGCGATAATAGTCGCAATCAGTAGGTCACGTTGTGTTTCGCTAGGCGACAATCTCCGGCCCACGCCCGTAATTAAAAGATGGTCCCGAGAAATGAATAAAAACTACTATTGCCCCCTTCCGCTAAACCGTAAGCGAAGTAGATCGGCCCCACAAAGGTATCGAACCCCACGTAAATGCTGCCCGCGGTGATGGTATCATCGAACGTAATATCGTCCTGATCCTGCCATACGTTGCCGATCTCCACTGATACACCCGCGTAAGTGGGCATGAGATTAAAATCGAACAGCCGACGCTGATAGACTCCTACCACCTGAGCGTAATGCTGGCCGCTAAGCTCATTACGTTGAAACCCTGATAAACGCAAGAAACCGCCCGCCCGGAACAGACTCTCGATGGGAGCATCATCCTCTGGCGTTGTTAAATAACGTAGACCACCAATAAGCGTATGGCGTCCCCAGGACCTAGCCCCAAATCCATTAAATAAAAACTGTTCGTAGTTGGCGCCGTCACCCAAACTTTCCCGAGAAAACCGCCACTCGAAATTGCCGAAGAGGCCCGAACGGGGGAAATAAAGGCTATCCAATTCGTCGACACTGAAACGCACGAATCCTTGACCCGTGTCGAAATCAGTCGTCGGTAGAGCGGGGTCGCCTACGCGCACTTCGTTCTCGCCGGTGAAGCGCCGCCAACCCAGCCGAAACTCACCCCACGTACCGAACTCGCGGCCAGCCGCGAGCACTATCCCGCTGCGCTTAACACGGAACGCCGCAAGCACATCACCGTCCTCGAAAAGGTTAACGTTATCGCGCTCGACCTCGATGCTTGGATTAACAAAATATCGAGAGTGCGCATCCAACGGTTGATACACCTCAGCCAAGATGCCCGGCTCTTCACCGAGACGCAACAAAGCGCGCCACTCCCCGCCCAATTTATTCATTGCCGTGCCCAAGTAACCGAGACTCAAATTAAACTGGTTATCCCCTTCAAAATTACCTTCGATATCGAGACCGAACTGCAAGTAATTGGGACCCCATGGGCGTTCCTTGGCGTGCAGAACCAAGCCAGTAAGACCGTTTTCCTCGACCAGCTCCCATACCACGTTTTGAAACAACTCCATCCCGTAGATTCGTCTAATGTCCGCTTCCACTACGTCCAAATCCATCCGTTGACCGGGTCGACTCGTTAAGCGCGCCCTTAATACGTCGTCGCTCAGCCGAGACTGGTTGTCGAGACGGATAAAATCGATGACGGGCAGGTCTTTACTGGGCTTGACTCGCGCGGCGACATGCATCGCGTATGCGACATCGGATAACGCCAGGCCACGTAAAATGGCGATATTTTCAGTCGCGGCCTTGTCGCCCACCGTTATCGCTTCCTGCCCGCGATCAAAATCCCCTGAGGTTATATCGCCCAGCTCGGGCACGATGAGAATGTCGTTTGGCGTCAACGTACGACGTTGCGCCTGCGTGCCCCGTTGCGTAAGCAAGCCGGTAAGCTGTATGGTAATTTCTAACGTGGAATCCAGTTCTTCGCGATCAAATAATGGCGTACTAATGTCCACAACGATCAACACATCCGCGCCCATCTCCCGCGCCACGGTCATGGGGAGATTAATCGAGATCCCCCCGTCAACCAGTAACTGGCCTTCGATTTCCACGGGCGCCATGGCCGCAGGAACGGACATACTGGCGCGTATCGCTTGGCCCAAAAGGCCAGACCCTAGCACTACGGGCTCGCCGGTCACGATGTCGCTTGCTACGGCGCGGAATGGGATACTGAGTTGGTCGAAATCCTTAATCGTTGCGACGGGTAGGGTAAGCTCGGCCAGAAGTAACGAGATGTTTTGCCCCTGGACAAGCCCCTGCGGCAGTTTTAGTGTCAGGCCATCAATGCCAGGTTTGGACTTTATGAGCGCGAAATCATCATCCCGTTTGCGGCGGTACGACCGATCTTTCCGAGGAGTTCTGTCATTGAATACACCATCCCAGTCGATTCGGTTTACCGTCTCTTCAATTTCCGCGACAGACATTCCGGAGGCGTACAAGCCACCGATTATCGAGCCCATGCTGGTGCCGGTGATATAGTCGATGGGGACACGGTTCTCCTCGAGCACTCTAATGACGCCGAGATGGGCGATTCCCCGCGCACCGCCGCCGCTCAGCACTAACCCGACCTTGGGACGTTCCTCGGCTATTGATTGATCAGGAGCGGCATGGGAGCTATGGGAAGACATGAAAACAAGGAAAACCACATATGCGGCCCAAACGATTTGCAACGAGATGCGTTTGTAAACCATTATCGTTGTCTCGCCATACGCTTATCTTTTAAACGTTTCTTTCAATCGCTCCACATTGCCGCGCATCACGCTCATAAAGTCTCCGCGTTGTGGAGTATTGGCGCAAGGATCGAACACCAGGCCCGCAACCCCCATCTCCTGCAAGCGCATAACGGAAACGGGGTTTGGCTTCCCCTCCCAAATCATCCACTTAGCCGGATACTCCTTCGTCACACGCAGCAGCTCGGCCCATTGTGCGTCACTTGGCGCCTCCTCAGCTTCCCACATCACGCTTTTCAAGTTCAGTCCATAACGTCGCGCAAAGTAGTGGTAGACGGGACGTGACGCCAGTAGCGGTCGATTGGGCTGGTTAGCAACGATCGCTTTGATCTCATCATCCAGCGACAACAGTTCTTTTTCTAATATTGCGAAGCTGCGCTCAAAGGCCGCCTGATGCTCTGGTCGCTCACGGCTCAACGCTGTCATAATAGCTTTGGCTTGTACGGCTGCGTTTGAGAAGTCAAGCCACGTCGTAAATGCGATACCCGTGTGGGCGTGTTCCCCGCCGGGGCCGTGCCGATGGGTCACCACGTCGTCAACCTTAATGTATTCATCCCTAAAACTTGCCGACGTGTTGACGAACTTAAGCTGTGGCAGCGTCACCGTATTGATCCACTTGGCGTAGTTCGCGCCATTGAGAATGATCAAATCGGCGCGCTGATATTGACCTATGGTCGCCGTATCCGGAATCCAGAACGCCGGGTCGACGCCGGTTGGTAATGGAAAGACGACATCGGCGTGCTCTCTAGCTATGCGCTCGGCAAAATATTTAAGGGGATAGTTAACAGTGTATACGCTTAACTTGCTTTCCGCCACAGATGGGGGCATACCCACTGCTCCTAAGCTAACGAGTAGGAACGTAGCCATTTGCCATTGCGGCGCAATCGATTTTATCATTTTCCTTCCCGTACTCTATGCCTCTCTCACCCTAACGACGCGCGTTAGCATTACGGAAAACCGCTAACGCTCTTTCCTCATCTCTGATCCGCCGTATCAATTCAGTGACTACTATCGATGCGCCCACCCTAACGAAGCTTCCTATCAACCGCCGAAAACCCGCGCTCCATTCACCTCGTTAACGAAACAGCATGGCACGCACCAGTTCATTACTGTAGCTATTGACCACCAACATAATGGCCACGCACAATACCCCGCTGATAACAACGATAAGAGCGATCTCCGCACCCAATAACCTCGCGATGGTCATGCGGCTGCACCCGATCTTAAAGATAGTGTTGATTTCCTGTTGCCGCAAACGTAAGGAAAGTGCGAAAACCAAGACGATCGCGAGCACGGTGGCAAAGCCAACGATGACGATTACCGCATCGATTATGTTTTTTATGCGAAAAATATTCTCCAACAGCCCGTCAATGGCGTCCTTGGGCCTGATGATCTGCCGCGTCGCTTCCTCAGTTAAATAGCGCCCCCGCAATAGCGTGGCCGATTTAGCATCGTGGGGGGAGGCAATGACGGCAGTGATGGGATAAGTCGCCAAGTCACCGTGGAAATGAAAGGAATTCAGATTTACCTCGGTAATCTCGGTAAAGTGCAAGAGTTTTGCATTGGCGGTGACGTCGGTATCGGTACGATCAATAATAATCGATGTGTCCCGAATCGTGGTCACATCATCATGGCCATGCCCTAATCCCTGGATGACCCAAACCGTTTTGAGGTCCGCAAACAGCGCAGAATCATCAGCCGTGTGAGTTCGCTCCAACACCCCCACGACTTTCATGTTGAGCGGATAGATACCGGCCAAATCGAACAAGTTCTCCGGTGAAGACACCACGTTGTCATCCGGATTGAGCCCAAGGCGCTCCGCAACCTCAGCGCCGAGAACGCACTCCCCCAAAACGGCGATCATGCGTCCCTCGGCGAGCTTCAGCCCGCGAAACTCAAAATAATCAATGCTTGTTCCAACAACGGGGAAACCGCGGGCGCGAAATCGATTGTATACGGGAACGGGATTCGCGAGCCCGGAGTCCATGACTCGCCGCGCGTCTTCCATGCTAATAAGCTCCGGCACCTCTTCATCGAAGTAGATGCTGTTCATCACCAAATCCAATGCACTACCCTTGGCGCCGACGACCAACGGCGTTGAAACAGCCCGGGACAACAACTGGCGTTCGCTTTCCTCGAGCAGTACTTGCAACGACATGGGCAAAAACGCGATCAATGTAATGCAGGCGATCAGAATACCGGTCTTGACCTTGTTGTAAGTGAGGTACTTCCACGCAATGTAGAGACTGTCAACCATTCCATCACCCACTACGGAAATCCTGAAAATCCACGACACGATCGAAACGCGGTAACAGCTCATGATCATGAGTCACCGCCAATAACGTGGCCTGGTGCTCGTCGACAGCTTCAAACAATAGGTCGAGTATATGCGCCTTATTGCGCGGGTCAAGGTTGCCCGTCGCCTCGTCCGCCAGGATCAGTTTGGGATAAGGTAATAAGGCTCGACAAATCGCCGCGCGTTGCTTCTCACCTTGTGACAGATCATCAGCGCGCCGCCTCAATTTGTCCGCCATGCCCATTCGATTAGCAAGCTGCGCGACACGCGCATGTACACCCTTCTCCAGTTTCAGCGCGCCTGTTATTCGATAAGGATGAAGGATGTTGTCCTTTACGTTGAGGTAGTCCAGCAACTCAAAGTCTTGAAAAACAAAGCCGACATGGGTTATACGAAAATCGCGGCGCGCGGCGTCATTGAGTTCGCTTACACTAATCTTGTTTACTTGGATAGAACCTGTGTCAGGCGTAAGAATACCGGCGATAAGGTTAAGCAGCGTTGTTTTGCCTGAACCGCTCGGGCCGATAACAGCGACTTTTTCGCCCTGCGTCACGTCAAATGCGGGGATACTCAAACCAAACTCACCATTACGATAGGCGAAATTAAGGGATTGAATGTGAATCATAACAGTTAGTGTTCAACCGCTTTCTGGCGTCGGAATTTTCACCGTTATGGCTGACGATCGCGTAGATGTCGCCATAATATTTTCTCCGAATCTGTTTGGTTCTTGTGTAACGCCCGGGCTAATGGTCTCATTCTTTTTATCTATTCCCTCACCCCAACCCTCTCCCAGAGGGAGAGGGAGGCTTTACGAAAGGGCTCTCGTTCCTTCTTACTCCGGTGTCGCAACAGTTAGTTACTCCCTCTCCCTCCGGGAGAGGGTTGGGGTGAGGGGATAAATATCAATAACTCCCATTCTAAATCAATCAGATCCTACACGTCTTTGTTTAGACCAAAACACCCCTACACTCATCACTTCTGCGCAACCTGCTGCGCATAGGGGTCGATGCGTTTTTCTTCTAGCAACTCCAATCCCGTGATTTTCCAGTTACCTTCCCGCGCTTCAATGGTTACCATCGCTTCGTAGTGATTCTTGCGCGTGTGCACATGCCCCCAGTGACC
>CALZJI010000206.1 GCA_945787615.1 uncultured Chromatiaceae bacterium
ACAAGAATACTCTCGCCATCTTCGATCTCGATAATACGCTTTTGGCAGGCGATAGCGACTATTTGTGGGGACGCTTTCTCGTCGAACGAGGGCTCGTAGACGGCGACTTTTATGAGCGCGAAAACCAACGATTTTTCGACGAGTACAACGCGGGAACTTTGGATATTTACGAGTTTCTCGCATTTTCTCTTAAACCACTTGCGGAACATGACATGGCGGCGCTAAGCGCTTTGCATGACGTTTTCATGGAAAAAAAAATTAAGCCTATTATCACAACCGAGTCACGCCAACTCGTCGAGCAACACCGAAATAAAGACCATACACTTTTGATCATTACCGCAACAAACCGGTTTATCACGGAACCTATCGCTCAGGAGTTCGGAATAAAACACCTACTTGCCACCGAACCCGAGCAACAACATGGACGCTATACGGGCAAGGTCTCGGGCGTCCCCTGCTTTCAAGACGGCAAGGTAAAGCGACTCGAGGAATGGCTGACCACAAATCGTTCAAACCTCGCCTCCAGCTGGTTTTACTCCGATTCTCACAATGACCTGCCCCTATTGGAACTGGTCACACACCCTGTCGCCGTAAACCCCGATGAAACCCTAGAAGCCCACGCCGAAGCGAAACAATGGCCCATTATCAAACTCGCCGAGCCCAGCCCCGCATCTTTATAGGGAGCTTGCTGCTCCTAACGGGTTTATGCTTTTTCGGTTCGCTTGTTACCGGGAGCGCTGCACTCCCGCTGCAAGAGGTGCTTGCAGTATTGGTTGGAGAAGGCAACGCCATTAGCCGTCAGTTGGTTCTCGAACTACGACTTCCGCGAACGCTGAGCGCCTTTGCCGCGGGTGGGTCACTGGCGCTGGCCGGTGCGTTAATGCAAATCCTGCTGCGCAATCCCCTGGCGGATCCCTACATTTTAGGTACTGCGGGCGGCGCGGCAGGTGGCGCCTTAACCGCAATGTTACTTGGCGCAAGTGGCCTTTTGCTTGACGCGAGCGCATTCATTGGCGCACTGGCCTCGACATTCATCGTCTTTCAACTCGCTCATCGTAACGGAAGTTGGACGGTAACGCGTCTGTTACTCACAGGCGTTGTCGTCGCGGCAGGTTGGGGGGCCTTTATTAGTTTTATCCTCGTTGTCAGCCCTAATACCGACACACATGGCATGCTATTTTGGCTAATGGGGGACTTGAGCCGCACCGATACGCCCTGGTTTGCTCTAGCAACGCTGACGCTAGCCCTCGTTGCGGTCATGCTCGTCAGCCAAACGCTTAACGTGCTGTCTCATGGGCACCTACAGGCACAAGCGTTAGGCGTCAACACTGGCGTTCTGCGCACTCAAATCTATACGGTTGCGTCGCTGCTCACGGCAGCCGCGGTAATGGTCGGCGGCACCATCGGCTTTATCGGCCTTGTTGTCCCCCATATGCTACGCCTGGTCGGCGCACATGATCAACGTTTGTTACTACCGGCTTGCGTCCTGTTTGGCGGGAGCTTTCTAGTGGTCGCCGATACCGTCGCGCGCTCGATAATTGCGCCGCAACAGTTACCCGTTGGCATCCTAACCGCTGTGATGGGCGTCCCGATATTTCTCTACCTGCTAAACCAAGGTCATCGTAATAGTGTTGCTACAAACCCACGCACTACGCGTAACAGTCGCTGACGTCATCGTGTGTGACGGATTAGACCTCAGCATCCAACCGGGTGAGTGCTGGGGTATCTTAGGTCGTAACGGCGTTGGCAAAACCACGTTACTGCATACCCTAGCAGGGTTGCGCGCGCCACAACAAGGCCAGATCGAGATACAACATACGTTGCTTACACAACTATCAAGACGCCAACTTGCGCGGCACATAGGCGTTATGTTTCAGGACTACGAAGACGCGTTCCCTGCAACAGTACTCGAAACGGCGCTCATAGGCCGCCATCCGTTCATTCACCACTGGTTCTGGCAGAATCCGTCGGATCCGGATCTGGCGCGAACGGCTTTAGCCCGCGTCGACTTGAAAGGATTTGAGTCACGGCTAATCAACACCTTATCGGGGGGAGAGCGCCGACGGCTGGCACTGGCAACGCTGCTTACCCAAGATCCGGATATATACTTATTGGACGAACCCGGCAACCACTTAGATCTACATTACCAGGTCCGATTACTTGAGCTTATTATGAATAACGTAAATTCCGGGCACAAAGCGGCCATGATCATCATGCATGACGTTAACATGGCCTCCCGTTTTTGTAACACGGCGTTACTGTTGTTTGGCAACGGCGAAGCGGTTTACGGCCCTTGTAAGGACGTGTTCACAGAAACCAATCTACAACGGCTTTACAACCATCCTATTTCGAGGGTGCGTTATGAGAAGGGCGAGCTCTTTGTGCCCGGCTAGCCCGCATTTCGCACAGGGACGCGCGAAGACGGCTCTCGGCTCCTGCCTTCGCTCGCATTAGTACATCCATGTACGTCATCGCGTAGGAGATCGTTTTCACGACGGATATCACCCCACATGGGGGTACCGAGGTCTGAGCGAGAGGAATACGCGGTGTCTTTCCGAGCAACGACCGCATGGACGACGCACACGGACGTGCGAGTGTCACGAGAGGGCAGGAGCCCGAAGCGACCGCAGGAGTTAGAGCAATGCAGGACGTTAATGCAGGAGCAATTACCGAACAATCGCGGAGGTTGTCGGTGAGAAATGCGGGCTAGAATGCGTCTTTATTGGCGGCTTTCATGCGCGCATCCTGAACCGTTATGGTCCCCTGTTTCACCAATTCCTGAAGATTCTGGTCGAGAGTCTGCATACCTAACGCTTGCCCCGTTTGAATCGCTGAATACATCTGAGGAATCTTGTTTTCACGAATTAAGTTTCGAATAGCCGGTGTGCCCACCATAATCTCATGAGCGGCTACACGCCCCCCGCCAACCTTCTTTATCAAAGTTTGGGAGATTACAGCCTGCAGCGATTCCGACAACATGGAACGAACCATTTCCTTTTCAGCGGCGGGAAACACGTCAATAATACGGTCTACGGTTTTGGCCGCGGAACTGGTATGCAAGGTTCCAAACACAAGGTGACCGGTTTCGGATGCGGTTAATGCTAACCCGATCGTTTCGGGATCACGCATTTCGCCCACGAGAATAATGTCGGGGTCTTCACGAAGGGCGGATCGTAAGGCTTCGTTAAATCCAAGCGTGTCGCGATGGACTTCGCGTTGATTGACCAAGCATTTTTTGCTCTGATGCACAAACTCAATGGGGTCCTCAATTGTGAGAATGTGTCCAAACTCGTTGTCGTTTTTATAGTCCATCATGGCCGCGAGGGTCGTGGACTTACCGGAACCCGTCGGGCCCGTAACAAGGATCAATCCCCGCGGCCTCTGAGAAATACCTTTGAAAACGTCCGGCGCGCCTAATTCCTCGAGCGTAAGAATAGTTGAGGGAATCGTTCGAAACACGCCCCCGACACCGCGATTGTGATTAAATACATTTACACGAAACCTCGCAAGCCCCTGTATCTCAAAAGAAAAATCCGTCTCTAAAAATTCCTCAAAGTCCTTCCTCTGCTTGTCGCTCATTATATCATAGAGCATACCGTGCACAATTTTGTTCTCAAGCGGCGGCACATTAACGCGGCGAACGTCACCGTCGACCCGAATCATTGGCGGTAAACCCGCCGATAGGTGCAGGTCGGAGGCGGAATTTTTTACGCTAAAAGCCAAAAGATCAGCAACGTCCATCTCTATCTCCCTAGATATTAGAAGTTTTTCGCGTTACAACATTAAATCGATGATCAATACAATCCCGTTGCAACGTGTTAACGGCACGTGCTGGGAGTTCTTGATCTGTTCCCACATGTTGCGAATAAGAACGCATTGGAGCGACGGGGCTGATGTGTTGTTGTTCGTAATCCACTACAATGTGTTTCTCACATTGAGTTCATCTTCGCAACAACACTACGTCAATCATGAGCGGCATAGGACCTCGTCTCCAAGCGGTACTGGCGCGTATTGCCGCGGCCGAGAATCGTTACGGGCGAAAACCCGGTTCGGTCAAACTTATCGCCGCCAGCAAAACCCAACCTGCGGAGAACCTCCGGCCCTTAATCGCAGCGAAGCAGAGGCGCTTCGGGGAAAGTTTTGTTCAGGAAGCTTTGAATAAGATCCATACGCTAGCCGCTCAGGATATCGAGTGGCATTTCATTGGCGCCATACAGGCGAATAAAACCAAAGCCATTGCCGAGAACTTCTGCTGGGTCCATAGTGTTGATCGTCTCAAAATCGCGTGCCGGCTCAATGAGCACCGCCCAGCGCACCTACCTCAGCTAAACGTCTGCGTTCAAGTCAACATCAGCCGAGAGCCGACCAAGTCAGGAGTCCGCCCCGAAGAACTTATCGAATTAGCGGCGGCGGTTACGGCCTTACCGCGGTTACGGTTACGCGGACTGATGGCGTTACCCTCACCAAGCGACGAGTATCAAGAGCAGCGTGAGGCGTTCGCCGAAGTCCGAGAGATGATGGAACAGTTAAACCGACACGGACACAACCTTGATGTGCTTAGCATGGGCATGTCCACCGACTTAGAGGCTGCCGTCGCTGAAAACACAACGTTTGTGAGAATCGGTACTGCCCTGTTTGGGCCCCGGCATTGTCCCGTGTAGGTTATTACGGGGACCGTGAATGCTCACGAGTTAAACCTGCAGGCTAGCCTATCGCGAACGTATTCGCTCACTATACACTGGAACGAGCCTCCCCGTATCGCGTGTCCGAGCCGGATTTTTAGGGTAAACTTAACTTTTCACAAACTAAGGCGGAAGATAAAAGTGATGAACGAACCTACCATCGCATTTATAGGCGGGGGTAACATGGCCGGCAGTTTAATTAGTGGCGTAATCGCGCACGGCTTTAATCCAGAAGGCGTCTGGGTGTCAGATCCAAACGAAGAGCGCCTAGACGAACTGGCGGATCGTTTTTCCGTTAACACCACACCCGAGAACCGACACGCTATTGGTGCCGCCGATATCGTTGTATTGGCAGTGAAACCCCAGGTTCTCGAAGCGGTTTGCAGCGATATCGCCGCCGCGGTGCAGGAAAAAAATCCGCTCATCGTCTCTATTGCTGCGGGGGTTCCAACCGCGATTCTAAATCAGTGGTTGAATGGCAACGTAGCGTTGATTCGAACGATGCCCAATACACCGGCATCCATTGGCTGTGGAGCCACCGCGCTGTATGCCACGGCTATGGTTTCCGAACGACAACGCAATCTCGCAGAAACGCTGATGCGTTCCGTTGGGATTACAATCTGGGTCGATGACGAAGCGCATATGGACGCGGTGACCGCGCTATCAGGAAGCGGCCCGGCTTATTTTTTTCTAGTCATGGAGGCTATAGAAAAAACGGGCGTTAGGCTAGGCCTGCCCACGGAAGCCTCGCGCTTGTTAACGCTTCAGACTGCGTTTGGTGCAGCCAAGATGGCGTTGGAGAGCAGCGACGATGTGGCCGTCTTACGGCAACGCGTTACATCACCAGGTGGAACAACGGAACGAGCGATCACAGCGCTTGAAGAAGGTAATTTAATGAATCTATTTGAAACCGCGTTGACGGCGGCCCATCGCCGTTCTATCGAATTGGCCGAACTGCTTGGAGGAAAAAAATAATGGGCGGTTCTTATTGGACCAATCCGGTCGTTTTTATTGTCGACGTCATATTCGGCTTATACATCCTCGCGGTGATGCTGCGTTTTCTCTTACAGTGGCTTCGCGCCGATTTTTACAATCCTTTGGCTCAGGCCTTAGTCAAAGTTACGAATCCCCCCTTAAAACCGTTGCGACGTTTCATTCCCGGTTTTGCGGGCGTGGACGTCGCATCGATTGCGCTGATGGTGGCATTACAAATGCTCGCTCAAACCCTGATCTTTTTGATGCAGGGCGTAAGCGTCGGCGTGTTCGCCGTGCTTTTCTTATCCATTGCGGAATTGCTTGCGCTTTTTCTCAACGTTTTCATATTCGCCATAATCATCCAGGTCATCATCAGTTGGATAAGCCCGGGCGCTTATAACCCGGCCGTCTCAGTGCTCTATACACTCACCGAGCCGGTGCTGCGGCCTGCGCGCCGAATGATTCCGCCCATTGGCGGCTTGGACCTGTCGCCGTTGGTGGCCATCCTTGTAATACAAGTCGCGAAAATGCTGGCGCTTCCTCCCATCGAACATTTAGCCCGCACGCTCGCGTGACAGCTGAAAGCTGGCATCGCTGGGAGGGCGCTTCGCTTTTTCTTCAAATTCGCGTCCAGCCTCGCGCATCCAAGGACGAGCTAGGCGGCGTACATAACGGGCGTCTAAAAGTCCGACTGACCGCACCTCCGATAGAAGGAAAAGCCAATGCCAAGCTCGTACAATACCTTGCCGAGCTATTTAGGGTGCCGAAATCCAACGTCACTTTGATCGCCGGGGAACGCGGTCGCGAAAAAAAAAATCTGCATCGAGAATCCGTCGCAGCTCCCCGGCATCGTCCCGCCACCGCCAGATCTGTGAACGCCGTTGCCATAGAATACAGGCAAACATAAAATTATTTACCTCCCTCCTCTAAAGCTGAACCGTTTTCATCCGATAATTAATTGACGTTTTTTCCGATAGCGTTAAATAAGCACACAGGCGCCTTGGGCAGGTTACTCTTGATTATTAATAACTTACGGTAATGAGGAATGGACGAGGACCGTCTAAAAATTCAAATACAAGCTTTAGTCCGCTGGAGAAACGACGTTGTATGCGCTATCCAAGACTACCATAGTTGGTTGCAGCAAACGGGGTTGGAGACACCGGAAGTGGAAGTGCGGCTTTTCGACTCCATTGAAACGGTGAAGTCGGACCGACTCACCATCGCCTTCGTGGCCGAGTTTTCCCGCGGAAAGACGGAGCTAATAAACGCCATTTTTTTCGCCGATTATAAACGTCGCCTACTCCCTTCTACGGTTGGGCGCACCACCATGTGTCCCACCGAACTGTTTTATGATAGTGAGGAAAATGGCGCCTATATTCGTCTACTACCCATTGAAACGCGCAAGCAAGACACGAGCATTTCCGACTTAAAACGCGACCAAAATTCGTGGAAAACGCTGGCACTCAATACGGAATCACCGGACCAGATGGCCGAAGCGCTTCAGGAGGTCGTTAGAGCCAAGACCGTATCCATTGACGAGGCCAAGTCTCTTGGGCTTTATTCCGACGACAATAGCGATCTCGCCACTCAAAGCAGTCAAGACACGCCGGCGGAGATCGAGATTCCTGTATGGCGACACGCACTTATTAGCTTTCCACACCCTTTATTAAAACAGGGCCTCGTAATACTAGATACACCCGGGCTTAACGCCCTCGGCACGGAGCCCGAACTCACGCTCAACATGTTGCCGGCCGCACAAGCCGTAGTGTTCGTTCTAGCGCCTGACACGGGCGTGACCAAAAGCGATCTCGATATTTGGCAGTACTATATAAAGAACGCTCTCGATACAGAAAGTCAGAAAGGCGTTATCGCCACACTGAATAAGATTGACACACTTTGGGACGAGATGAAGGATGAGCACGAGATCGAAGAGGCCATCCAAAAGCAATGCCGACAAACCGCTGAAATGCTCAATATCGATAGTACTAATGTCCTGCCTGTATCCGCGCAAAAAGCACTCGTAGCAAAGGCAAAGCAAGATCCCGTACTGCTGGAGAAGAGCCGCATACTGGCCCTTGAATCGCTACTTGCAGATGACATTATTCCCGCCAAACGGTGTATTGTCAGCAATAGGATTGCCCACGAAGTCGGCTCTATGATTAACAACAGTCGTAATATACTCAGCGCACGACTTGAGAAACTCCGCCATCAAAGCCAGACTTTTCATGGCGTCACGGGTCGAAACACGGACGTTATTAAACATCTAACCCAAAAAACGCGGGAACAGCAAATCGCGTATAACAACAACATGAAATACATGCAATCGAGCCGCCGTACGATCGCCAAACATTCTGCCGCAATTATGAATGAGCTCAGCCTCGAAGCATTTGACTACCATGTAACGAAAACCCGAAAAGACATGACGGAAAGTTGGACAACGGGTGGCCTGAAGAAAGGCATGAAGGTGTTCTTCGAAGGCATTAGTGACACCATGCAGGTCGTCGCCCGTCAAACATCCGAAGCACATGAAGTTGTCGAATCGGTATACAATAAGTTTCACCAAGATCACGGCCTACCGGAAATGGAATTCCCCCAGTTCTCCGTAGAAGGGTACCTAAAACAATTAGCAGCTCTTTCAAGAAAAGCCGAAGCATTTCGTAATAGCACCGTAACCACAATGACCGAACAAAGCTTTGTGGTTAAAAAGTTCTTCATATCTTTGGTCAGCCACACTCGTGAGGTATTCTTCAAAGCTCATCACGAAGCGGAAGTCTGGTTTAAGGAAATCATGAATCCGTTGATCGCTCAAATCCATATGCATAAACAGCTGCTGGAACAGCACCTCGATACGCTCTGTAAGATTAATGATACGAAAGAAACGTTAGCAAAAAATATTGAGCTTCTGGAAAAACAATGCGCATCGCTGGAATTACAGCTCAGCCAACTTGATACACTCGAAACCAACTTGCACCGCCAGTTAGGTGATATTGATGACACCGAGATGGCCCTTACGCCTAACGCTGAATTCGAGGAAGAAGCGGCCGAAGCCGTGCCCGCGGGTTAGGGCCAGTTGTGAACAATCCTCAATCGCAAAAATCCTTGAATTAGCCCGGCGAGTCCTGCGGTTTTGCTCAATCGGATTGTCCAAAACTGACCCTAATCTGGGCGCGAAAAATACGCGGTTATTTTTTCGCGAGCCCTAAACGTTGCAGCACTAATGTCTGGCCAAACCCGCTAGCGGCGTCGCCTACTTCGTTTTTAGGGAAATGGATATTCATAACAGACAGTAAGCGGTGCGTGATCTGAAAAGCGTTGATCCTTATATATCGACGCGTTTCTCACTAGCGCCTTGAGTCCGGGTGTGATCACTTGATAATCTATACGCCACCCGACGTTTCTTGCCCATGCCTGGCCGCGGTTGGACCACCACGTGTAGTGTTCAGCTCCCTGGTTAACGACACGAAAAGCATCAACAAACCCCAGCGGCCCAAATACTTCGTCTAGCCATGCCCGCTCCTCAGGAAGGAAGCCCGAGTTTTTTTGGTTGCCTCGCCAATTCTTTAAGTCGATTTCCTTGTGGGCAATATTCCAATCACCGCAAATAATGAATTGGCGGCGACGCCTACGAAAGTCTTTAAGCAGCTCGGTGAAGCGTGCCATGACATCGTACTTGATCGCTTGCCGTGCTTCTCCACTTGTGCCAGAAGGCAAATAAAGCGAGATAACGCTTAATTTACCGAAGTCGACGCGAAGATACCGTCCCTCCGAATCAAAGTCGGGCCAGCCCACCCCGGCCTCGACACGATCGGGCTCGGCTCGACAATACATGGCAACCCCGCTATAGCCCTTTTTTTCCGCATCGTGGAAATAAGCATGGTATCCGTCTTGCTGGGTAAACTCCGTACCTAGAACGTGTAGCTGCGCTTTAGTTTCCTGAACACACACGACATCTGCTTGCTGCGCCTGCATCCATTCGAAAAAGCCCTTCTTGGCGGCGGCGCGAATGCCGTTTACGTTAATGGTAATTATCTTCATAACACACAAGCTACGACATTACGTAATATACAAGGATTCCTATCTTACCAACTTATCGCATCGAGAGCGTACAGCCGCGATCTCGATTCATAGGGTCGCGTCGCTATTCGACCAACACAGCCAACAACGATACAATATTATTTTCTTCTAAGGCGGTTGAGATGGAATTAAAAGATTACCAGCGGGAGTTTATCGATTTCGTTATCCGTGCCAACGTCTTACGTTTCGGCGAGTTTACACTTAAATCGGGCCGTAAGAGCCCCTACTTTTTCAATAGTGGATTATTTAACACTGGACAAAGTATCGCCCGACTCGGACGTTTTTACGCCGCGGCGATCGAACACGCGGGCATCGACTACGACATGCTCTTTGGGCCGTCGTATAAAGGGATTCCGCTGGCCGTGTCAACGGCCGTTGCCCTCGCGGACGAGTTTAACCGTGACGTGCCTTACGCCTTTAACCGAAAAGAGGCCAAAGATCACGGCGAGGGCGGCGTTATCGTTGGCGCGGGATTATCAGGTAAGGTACTGATAATCGACGATGTTATCTCAGCGGGTACATCGGTAAGAGAATCTATCGACATCATTAACGACGCCGATGCCAAGCCGGTCGCCGTCATCATTGCAATGGACCGCCAAGAGAAAGGCCAAACGGAGCTTTCAGCGATTCAAGAAGTCGAGAAGAGCTATGGGATTTCGGTAACGAGTATTGTCACCCTAAACCACTTATTGGCGTATTTACAGGATAAACAAGAACTCCACGCGACATTGGAAGCAATCAAAGCGTATCGCGACCAATACGGATGTGTTTGAATATTCGCTTAAACTCGGCGCTATGCTGTAAATTTCGAGTGCTGCTGCCGGAATCGAAGTACGTAACCTTTTTTTTGATGGCGCTAGAGCACGAGTCCGCATGCGCCGTTTCGATGACCGGCCTCGTGTACCATACCCAATTCCTCCCTTCGCCAAGAATATACCCGTGGCGTTTGAGATTTTGGTGTTAAGAGTGCGTCATATTCATTTCGTGGCAAGGCGAAATGACGAGTAATAGCCGGACTATTGCGAGGAGTTTCAACGCAGACATGGAATGAAGAGGGCGTGCTATTGACACCTAAAT
>CALZJI010000207.1 GCA_945787615.1 uncultured Chromatiaceae bacterium
CTCAATCGCAAAATCCTCGAATTAGCCCGGCTAGTCCTGCGGTTTTGCTCAATCGGATTGCCCAAAACTGACCCAAATCTGGGCGCGAAAAATACGAAGTTATTTTTTCGCGAGCCCTTAGGGCCGCGGAAACAAGTAATCATCCAATCTTGCGTGTCTTTTGGCCCAGCTTCTGTGTTGCAAGGGTTACATAAAGCGATTATGCGCCCCTTGCCGCGCCTTGAATCTGAGCCAAAATCCGGCGCAATCTTTGGACAATTATTTATTTCCGCAGCCCTTAAATCTCCATAAACTCGAAATCGTCCTTCGTCGCTCCACAATCCGGACAATGCCATGTATCCGGAACATCTTCCCAACGGGTACGCGCCGCGATGCCGTCCTCTGGCCATCCTTC
>CALZJI010000208.1 GCA_945787615.1 uncultured Chromatiaceae bacterium
CAATAGCCTCTGTCACTACCCCGCTTCCCCCTTGACAACCTGCACGCCACTACTTACAGTGCGCTACACTCATTTCAGGTGTTCCAACGGCATTCGCCCGCGGAATTAAACGGGAAGCTGGTGCGCATGAGTGTGTACACTCGCTATGCCAGCGCTGCCCCCGCAACGGTAGACGAGGAAACAATGAGCCAGGACGCCACTGCAGATACTGTGGGAAGGCGGCTCATTACGGAAGCAACGCCGACTCGTGAGCCCGGAGACCGGCCTGAGATGCCATACGTGATCAGTGCTGCGGCGGGCAGTAGGGGCGGTCAGTCTCGGATACTGATTCCTTCGTTCTTCCCCCGCACACCCATTTTCGCGCGGGCGTGCGCTTTACACGCGGAAGAACAAGAACGTGAAAAAACTGAAAACTGTCGCTGCTGCCTCCCTGGCAAACGCGATGACCTTGGTCGTTAATCCTCACATCAATGCGGATCAACAACCCATAGTCGTCACCGCTACACGAACGGCCCAGATCGTCGAGGAAACCTTGGCGCCCGTAGTGATCATCAACCGAGATGAGATAGAACGAAGCCAAGCCGCCGATGTCGCCGAGCTGTTGCGCTTTCAGGCCGGCATTGATGTCGCCCGCAACGGTGGACCCGGGCAAATTACGTCGCTGTTCATTCGCGGCACCGAAAGCAACCACGTTGTCGTCATGGTCGATGGCGTAAAGATCAATCCCGGCACTATCGGGATACCGGCGGTTCAAAATATCAGTCCGGACATGATCGAGCGCATTGAAATCGTCAAGGGACCGCGCTCGGCCCTATACGGCTCCGAGGCTATTGGCGGTGTTATTAACATTATTACCCGCCAGGTAGAGCACGGCACCCAAACCAATGTCAGCGTCGGCGGCGGAAGTAACGACACGCTGCTCGGCAGTGTAGCTGTCCACCATGGGGGCGATATCGGACGTTTCGGACTCACGGTAACCGCCACCGAAACCGATGGGTTTCCCACTAAAGTTCAATCAGACATCGACAACGGCCATGACAACACAGGTTTCCAGTTTTACGCAGGTACGGTTGTTGCCGGGGTAGACGTCGAACTACGCCACTGGCAGACGGAAGGTAACACGGAATATCTAGACTTTAGCAACATTCCCGTTGATCAAGACTTTGAAAATATTGCAAGTTCGTTATCGGCCGCTTTTTCACCCCATGCGTTGTGGGCCTCAACGGTAAAGGCAGGTTGGGCAACAGATAAGCTCGACCAAAATCAGAGTACGGACTTCGCTCATACCGAGCGCCTAACACTCGATTGGCAAAATGATGTTCAAGCAAGTGACAACCAACTCATCACGGCAGGTCTATATTTCTCGCGCGAAGATACCTCGGCACGAGTTTTCGGAGCAGGCTTTGATGAGAGAACCCACGTAACCGCGATTTACTTACAAGATGATATTTCATGGGGTGATCATCGCGTCATTGTAGCCGCCCGCTACACCGATAATGATGATTTTGGAAATAAAACCACGGGCAACCTTGAATACGGATTGCGATTAGCACAACGGACCGTCTTTACCGCGGGTATTGGCTCGGGATTTCGAGCACCGGACGCCACGGATCGGTTTGGCTTTGGTGGCAATGTTGACCTGGACCCAGA
Organism: uncultured Chromatiaceae bacterium; assembly: GCA_945787615.1. Taxonomy (GTDB): domain Bacteria; phylum Pseudomonadota; class Gammaproteobacteria; order JAADHS01; family JAADHS01; genus CALZJI01. Next base: position 1,651 of record CALZJI010000208.1, read on the forward strand.
AACATCACGGCATATCGAGCTCGGCGTAAGGCACACGCTCAGCAAACGCCATAGGCTATCGGTCCACATGTTTGATACGCGCATTCATGATTTGATTGAATGGGATGGTGTCATGATGAATAACATCGGCCGCGCACGAATACGTGGCGTGGAAGGCCAATATCACTGGACAAACGGTCCTTGGAACCTGGCCATGACAGCGATAGCTCAGGACCCCGTCAACGAAGAGACCAACGAACCGCTAGCACGTCGTGCCGAACACACCCTGACAACTTCCCTAGTCTACAATCGGGGGCGCTACCAATTGGGCGCGGACATTCTCATGACCAGCAAACGAACGGACTCTGGCTTTAGCGATATTGTGAATCCCGCTTACGAACTGGTGAACCTAACCGCGCAGTTAAGCCTGAGCGCTCATTGGCAATTACAAGGAAGAGTTGAGAATCTCTTCAACGAGGACTACGTGCTGGTAGATGGTTTCAATACTCAGGATCGGGCCGTATATGCTCAAATTAGTTATTCACGTTAGGTAAGGGCATGGCTATGCCGTAACGTTGCATAAATACTCGGTCCAGGAGCGCTGCGCTGGGCCGAGAATACGCACTCTAAAAGCTTTTGAATCCACATTTTTATTCAACGTTAGGGTATACGCAGATCGCAATCGACGTATCTACTAAGGGCTCGCGAAAGAATAACTCACGATTTTCGCATCCCGTCTTCGGGCCATCTTTGAACAATCCTCAATCGCAAAAACCTCGAATTAACGGGCTAGTCCTGCGGTTTTGCTCAATCGGATTGTCCAAAACTAACCCAAATCTGGGCGCGAAAAATACGAACTTATTTTCTCGCGAGCCCTAACGGCTCGCTGATGCAACTTGACTGCGACGATGTCTAACGGTATTCGGGTGCTAACAATGGTAAAATTAAAGTTGTGGTCGCGAGGACAGGCGGCATCGGAGCGAGGCGGGATGAGATTGTTGCCTCGGATACCTCACCTATCGCGGCCAATGTCGCACCTGTCGTACTTCGCTGTGTTTCAGTGCGCGACGGGGTGTGTGCAACGTTTGGGTGATCGATGAAGACGATAGGCTTTTTCTTTCTATTCTCAATAATACTGCACCTGCTAATACTGGCCACTTGGCCTGCGCCCGAGAAGCTGCCACGCCTAGCTGGCGAGCCGCTCTATGTTGTCTTACCTGTACCACAAAGATCCGACAAGCCGCCGACGACCCATGCGACTAAACCAATAACGCCCTTGACTAGGGCTCAGAAAAAGATGGTGCGAGCGGATGTGAAACCCGCCGGCAGGACTATCGAGCCTACCAAGCAACGTAGCACGACGCCTCGTTCATCGGACACGGTCGTTCCGCCGACGACAATTCGCAGCGCAGATAACCACACAGATGGAAATGTTAAGGCGCCAGACAAACGGCAAATCCTGCACCAGAACGAGCCATCCCGCGATAACGCGGCACGCCATGATCAAGAAAGTCAACCTCGGCGCACTCGGCGCATAGCGAAAGTGGACGAACGGCTCAAACCGCGGATTCAGGCATTGATTCGTGAAGCGCTTGCGCCACACTTTCGCTACCCAACGCTTGCCGTCCGCCGCAGTTGGCAAGGCGTGGTCACAATCGGCCTCCGCGTAGAGGCCAACGGCAAGCTCGCCAATCTCCACGTGGTCCATTCATCGGGTTTTCGCCTCCTTGATAAAGCGGCACTGCGTAGCGTAAGAAAAGTCGCCCACTTACAGAGCGCTATCGAGTGGCTTAAAGGCGACGACTTTGACATCGTGCTACCTATTGAGTATCGACTGCTAGACGGCTGAAAACGTGTGCATGCCCAGGAGAAGATCCAAAACGTACCCTATACAAAATACGCATCACGACCAGCTTCCCCGGAAATCGTGATACTGTTGCGACGATAAGACTACTCCAACGTATCCCGTCCACGCTTTAACCTCACTTGCTCTAGTTGTTCACACAGCACCTCTGCGCCGTCAAGCAACCGCGGTCCATGGCGATTGATCAAATCAGCGTGAACATAAAAAAGATTGCCTTGCTTGGTCGCGTGTAGCTCAGCCCAACGGAGCCATTCGTCCAGCCACAACGGGCGTTGACCCTCTTTTGCACTGGCAATAATGACTTCCGGGTTTCCTTCGAGCACCGCCTCCAGATCTACCGATGGGGCTAAAGGTGTTAAGTCACCAAAAATGTTTTGACCGCCGCAAAGTCGTATCACATCGGAGACCACGTGATAATTGTTAAGCGTCATCAGTGGGCGATCCCAAATTTGGAAAAATACGCTGACGGAGGAACGCTTGGTATAGCGGGCCTTTAACTGCAGTTGCCGAGTCCGAAACCGATCGGCGGCATTCTCGGAGAGCGAACCCGTTCCCGCCAAGATCCCGAAGCGCTCAATGGTCCTAGGAATATCCTCCATACGCTGTGGTTCGCTAACGAAAACCACCAAACCTAAATCGCGCATTTTCTTGACATGGTCGCGTAGCGATCCGCTACCCCAAACGACGACCAGATCCGGTTTCAAGCCAATGATCATCTCAAGATCAAGCGCATTGGCCGCGCCAACGCGCGGTATTTTTGTGGCGTCCTTGGGAAAATCGCTATACTCAACCGCTCCCACGATGTGCGGTCCCGCACCTGCGGCAAAAAGATTCTCTGTAATATGCGGGGCCAAGCTTATGATGCGACGAGCGGGCAAAGGCAACTCGACAGTGTTTCCTTCGTCATCAGTCACGCTGATTGCAACGGATACGCTTTGCCAAAATAAACAAACGATTAACAACGCGCCTTTTGATAAAAGGTTCATGAATTAAGGTTCAACTCATGGCAAAGGGCGAAGTGTAAGCACGTAACGGACGAATCGAAGCGTGATTAGAAGATAACCGAGGGAGAAAAGGACTAACAACCCCGCGATAAAACCGAATATGTCCGGCGCTTTCATTAAGGTGGTCATCAGGGAATCCTGGTAATAGAAAAACCATTGGTGCCCTTCGGGAAACACCAACGTGTGCCATTGGTAAAAAAGCGCTTCGGCACCGTATGCTACGACGGCCACGGCGACCACAGCGCAGCTTATGAGGGTACCCGCAAAAACGTTGCGTATCCGCGGAAACGGTAGCCGCCATCTCCAAAACCCTGCGATGCCACACACCAACAGACCTAAAGCGACATAAGAAATCGTTCGCAACGTACCTAGCAGGTTCGCCACGTCCTTAAGATGAACAACTTCGGGCTGACGTAATAACGTATCCAGCGTTTCGCCCTCCGGATTGCGGTAGGCTATACGCTCCAGCCCTTGGCCATCGTGGTTAACGGCAACGATGATCTCGTTGAACAGGCGAGACCGTTCATCCTCGGTGGTGAGTTCAAATCCCCGCTTGTAACGGTTTTGAGGGCCATATTCCGAGATCGTTTCATCAATCGCGATAAGGTCATGGAGTAGAGGGTAAGTAAAATTGATTTGGCTTAGTGTATGCCAGGCGAAAAACAAACTGGTCCACAACGCAACGATCGAGAAAAGAGCCTGTATAAGCCTGATTAAGAGTGTATTTCGCATCTGATGCCAACGGCGGATCGGGAAAGTCTGAGCTGAATCTCGTTTAATTTCATTAACTTTACATTTCAAGTAACCCACAATGGCCGTGCAATACACCTATAAGCCTCGACCCGCAGCGCCCCTCTGTCAGGGCAGTTTTCGCCTCGGCCTAGCGGAGGATCAAGGGCGCTTCATCGGGTCGCCATTTCCGGGAAAACCTGTTCACGGTATGTATAAATGGTTAATTGTCCTACAACTTTTCGCTAAGAAATCCTAACGACCTCGGGACCGGCTCCGGTTAAAATACGCGATAGGGGCGTAGCGGGTAGACGCGCATTATATACGGGCTCGTAAATATCTATTATCATTAGCTTCGGTGCTGAATTTTTTCGATACGTTGCGCGGTGACGCGATGGGGGTTATCACGATGGACATACACAGCAACTCGGTCCTTTCCAATGTTTACCTGTTTGAGGAGCTGTCGCCCGATGAGTTGGCGTCTTTAACACAACGAGCCACACTAAGATCATTCCCGAAGAACGCTATAATTGTCAACGAAGGCGACGAAACTGACTCTCTTTATGTCGTCCACACGGGGAAGGTAAAGATATTCTTAAGCGACGAGGACGGCAAAGAGGTCATACTCAATATCCAGGGCCCTGGTGATTATTTCGGTGAAATTTCGTTACTGGATGATGCACCACGCTCGGCTTCGGCCATGACATTGGAAAATAGCAAGCTTTATACTATCCCAAAACGGCAATTCGAAGCGTTTATAATAGAAAACCCGGAAGTGAGTCTACGCGTCATGAGAGGCCTAACGAAGCGCCTTCGGACTCTTACGGGAAACGTGAAGAATCTTGCCCTAAAAGACGTCTACGGACGTATCGCAAGTATCTTTGGCACGATGGCCGAAGACGTTGACGGGAAGCGAGTTATTAAGCAACGCTTAACCCATCGTGACATTGCGGCTATGGTCGGGTCATCTAGAGAAATGGTCAGCCGCATTTTAAAGGATCTAAGCGATGGTGGCTATATTACTGTCGATAAGACGAGCATCACCATTAATGAGAAGCTTCCCGCTCGGTGGTGATTGGTCGAAATAACAAGATCGCGTAAAGCACGGGGATTACCCGCACTGCTCGCGGGTTCCACGCGATTTCGTTTGAGCCTCACAAAGCGAGATGGATCAACGAGTATTTTTAACAGGAGTTCTAAGCGCGGTTTATTCGTGATAGCTCAGCGACCGGGGAACGTGCCAATGGTCTCGCGATAGCCGCACAAGCGGTCAGTGAAACACCGTGCGTTATGGAATCCAGCCAAATGCAGGGGTGCACTGTTTTAGTTGCCGCTAACACATCAGCGAAGACCAACAAGCATTGCTGTAATATTATCGATCCCCCCGTTATCGTTGGCCCTTTGGACAAGTCTTCTGCACGTATTGCTTAGCGTGGACTGTTTTATGTCGCGTAATTCCTCTTCAATCTCTCCACCTTCGAGCATATCAGTAAGGCCATCGGAACAGATAAGCAACGTATCGCCGTCCAGAAATTCCCATATACTGACGTCGGCTTCCACGTTTTGCCATGGCCCAACAGCACGAAGAATGATGTTTTTTCTAGGTGGCGTGCCGTCTCCCCCGCGATCCTTCCACTCTTGGTAAAGCGTATGATCACGAGTCAGTAAGCTAAGCGTATTGTTCCGATACAGATAGACGCGACAATCGCCCACGTGGAATACGAATCCTGCTCTCGAATCGCCAGGAATCCACACCCCAGCCACGGTTGAACCCATGCCCTGCCCTTCTCTATAGCCGCGTTGTTGATTACAACCAAAGACCTCGTCATTGGCCCTTCGTACAGCTGCGGCAAGAATCCGCGCCTCAAAAACGTTATTGTCCTCCCTATTCGGCGTTGCTTGACGTGTAGACGAACTATTTAATGTGCTGTGTGTGTTTACAGCATCCACAAAAAAGCGGCTGATCGATTTTTGAATTGCGGCTGCCGTTTTCTGACTCGCAACCTCGCCTGCATCATGCCCCCCCATGCCATCTGCCACCACGAACATGCCGAGTTTCTGATCAATACAATAGTTGTCTTCGTTCATGCGTCGTCGTCGACCCACATCCGTTACCGCTGCCGCATCGATGCTTCGCTTACTACCATTGATCACTACGTGCTTACTCCAAAATGCTGCGCCACAAATACTCCCCCTTCGTACAATACCGAAGTTGCTTAAAGCGACTCTGGATGACGTTAAGGCGTGTCGGCTTCCGTTAGAATGTAAGTGTACGATGCAGTGAGCCCACCCTTTCCCCGACCGTCTATCCGTTGTTTTAACGCGGCAAGGTAGTCTTTTGCTTCCTCAACTTCGGGCCGATGTTCATCGAATAAGGGTTCGTTCGCGCCAATTATGGTTATCATTTCTCTTCCAAACGGCGGCTCAACTTTCCACAAGCGCTTACCCGGCGTGGGCTCCCCAATCCGTAAAAATTCGCCAGCGGCCATTTTATTATCCTGTTGCAATGGATTTGGCATCATATGTACAACGCTTCCGTCCAACAAGAAATAGTCCACATACATATGCGCATTATATCGAGGAGCGATAAGATCCAACTGCAAATTATCACCCTCTTTGTACCGCACGTAGTTTTCTTCCCCCGGTAACAGAGGATCTGCTTCGCCACTACCGTCGGACATCGCATTTTCTGTGAACGGTCTTAAGGTCGTGATAAGTTCGCAATAGGGCCATGCGTGAACTTCCACGTTCGCTTTAACGTCTTGTACAGCCGGCAAGGCCTCCACAGCTTCCCGGATTGCTGCCGCATCGCCTTCGCTGCCGACATAACCGTAAAGTTCTACGGACTGCCCGTCCACTCTCGCGTCTACGCTTGCACAGTGATAACCGCTCACTAATCGACGGAGTTCTTCCTCATCGGGCAACACGGCAACCGACTCATCCCTCGTGGATACTCGCCTCCCCGACAGGTTCGCTTCTGCCGATCCACCTTCCAGTCCGAGCACGGCTGGCGTGGAAAGACTGGTCTGAGGGCGCTCATTGTCAAGCATCGACAACCCGATAAAACCAACGCCTCCAATAGACAGTACGGCAGCGGCAATCCAGCTAGTTTTCAACGAACGGCCACCTCTAACAAACTGTGGCGAGCCTTCTTCCGCATCGCTACTACGCGTCGCCGACGCCAATGAAGAGGGGACCTGAGTCGTCGTCGACTCCATATGCTCCGACGGTGTAGATAAAACGGTCTCGTCCAAGTCGATGCCGGTTTGCCGCGCGCCGTTCGCATGATCACTCTGCCCCAGCGCCAGGTGTAGACTCTTACCGAATTCCAATGCTGTCCCGAATCGTTCTGATGGGTCTTTGTTTAACGCCTTCATCACAACATGATCCAAAGCGATTGGCGCATTAGGATTATGTGATGATGGTGGGGGTGGCGAACTATAGAGAATATTGTGAAGCGCCGCCCCAATGTCTGATCCGGAAAACGGCTTCTCTCCTGTTATCAATTCGTAAAATACAACGCCGGCAGAGAACAGATCCGTTCTATGATCGACTTTATTGCCAGAGAATTGCTCTGGTGACATATAACTCGGAGAACCCACAACAAAACCGGTTTGAGTGAGGGTTGTACTGTCTATGCGCGCCACACCGAAATCCGTCACTTTGACGCGATTATCTTCCACTATCATAATGTTAGCTGGCTTGATATCGCGGTGAATGACGCCGTGTTCGTGAGAGTAGGATAACGCCGCCAAGAGTTGATCGATTATCAGGGCAGCGACATCTACGCCGAAAGTTTCTTTTCGATCGAATTTCTGCTTTAACGTTTCCCCGTCCACATATTCCATGACGATGAACGGCGTACCGTCATCTTCATCACAGCTGTAACACGTTACGATGTTTGGGTGTAATAAGCGCCCATACGCCCTTGCTTCTCCGCGAAACCGCGTCAGTAAGTTGGTTTTCTCTTCGTCGTCGAGCTGGTCGGTACGCAACGTCTTGATGGCAACAAACCTATCCATATGAGGATCATAGGCTTTGTATACAACGCCCATTGCACCTTTGCCGATCACTGATTTTATCTCGTACTTATTTAGATTCTTTCTTACAACCATCGGCTCTGACCCCTCTTTTCCCTAACAATAATATCGATCCACCCGCCTTTCGCAGCCTGTCTTTAACCTCGTTTTACTTAATATTGAACCGGCGCTGCGGAAACCGTACCCCGTCTGTCGGTTCTCATAGCCACTTGACTCCGTACTCGCCACGTTCTTGCCAACCCTCGCTTTCGTACGCCGTGGCATATCGAATTATCCCAAACCGTATAATTACTTGCCATAAGACGCTTGTTCGGCATCGCTGCCTCATACCGATAAAAACGGGTACGCCACTCAGCGCGCAATCGGACATGCATGCCCCCTTCGTCAAGGTGCTACGCGTGGCGCGGATTAACTCTTAGGAACAAAGAAAAAATCGCCAGATTCATGTCCCGCATGGCGAATAGGTGCATACTCGGGTACTTGCTCCACCCTGTAACGGTCTGCAGCCAATGTAACCGTAGCTGATACGCGACGGAACAGCCGTTGCCCCTCCAATATGTCAATATTGTCTTCCAACGCCTGGAGGAATGCTCGAGCAAATATGGAGTGCTTACCGCCCCCTTCATCCAGAACCGGCGCGACACCACCGGAGGTCAACACAGTGCGGGAGCGCTTCTTCGCCATTTTCCGCAACCATGCCGTGCGGGCATCGTCGCTTTCGCCCGCGTCAATATGGACTAAAGCCGAACGCGTCAGAATTCCCGAATAGCACGAATCCGCCACGACTAATACGTGTTTTGCAGACATGGCGTTGATCAATTCAGTTAATGCGCTATTGGAAATCCAATTAGCGGTATTCTCCGTTTCAGCGTCAACGGGTAGCCACTGTCCCGTCATATTGATACGGTCAAGTTCACCGTGGCCCGCGTAGTAGACGAGTAAATTATCTTTTTCGGAAAGCGACTTACGCAGTGTATTGAACGCCGTGATAATGTCGTACCGGGAGGCGTTCTTTAGCGTAATTGTCTCCTTGAAACCATATCGGTTCCGCAATATTGCCGCCGTTGCTTCAATATCATTTATGGGCGTCAATAATTTAGGCAAGAATTCGTATTCGTTATTACCGATTAGGAGCGCATAATAGTCGCCAAACTCAATGTCCGGCGGGAGTATCGGTTTCGCTGGTTTGGCCTGAACGCTATCTCCGGATGTTACAGTGTTGCGTAACTGTTTTGCGGGCGCCAAGACAAATTTCGTTTCACCTCGGTTACCACCCACATCCACCGCAACGACATCTACCAACGTACCGGCGTCTTCCACGGACACTGCCGCCTTAAACAATCCATTGGTTGAAACCGGGAGCTTTCTGTCGTTTAGCGTCAGCAAGAGCAAATCGTTCTCGGAGATAACCTTCCCAACCACTTCGCGCTCTGCGACGCCCGAGTGTACAGAAAAAACGGGAGTAGCTGGACTCGCGCTTCGAACCATCGGTACTTGCGGATCGATAATTTCGATACGGGGAGCAACAAGCGCTAACGTCTTTTGATGTTGTGCGCGGTTTAGGTAAGCAAGTTTCTCTTTGTTCTGCCTCTCTACCGTTTCAAGTTGAGCGATGATCTCTTGCTGCCGCGATAACTCGGCAACGTGGCGTTGTCGCTCGCGCTGCCACTCTTGTTCAGTTGCAGTACGCTGTCTTTCGACCTCCTGTTGATTGCGTCGCAATTCCGCCCGCGACTTTTCTAACTCGGCCAGTTCGGCATTGAGCGTCGTTTGTCGCCCTTCAACGTCTTTCAACAACGTTAATAACTCGGCCCCCTTATCTTCAGCAAGCGCTTTTTGCGTAGCTAGCGCGCGTTCAACTTCCGCAAGCTGTCCCTGTTTTGCCGCCACCTCCGCCGTTAAGATTTCAGCCTGAGCGTTAAGTTGTTCACCCTCTTCTTGTTGTCCCGTACTCGTGGCGCGCTGGCGGTCAACGTCCTGCTTGGCCCGGGCGAGCTGGCTAAGCTCAGCTTGAAGCGCCTCCTTGCGACGTTCGATATCATTAACCAGCGCGTCTAATTCCGCACCTCGTGTGGCCGCAACTTGTTTCTGCTGCGCCAAGGTTTCTTCCACCTGCGCCAAGTTCGTACGCTTTTGTACCAACTGCGCGTCCAACTCACTCGCCTGACGACGCCGCTCGTCGAGTTGAGTATCTAACTGTTGAAGGTCTCCTTGTTGAGCGTTGCGCAGTGCGTTTCGTTCCTGATTTACGGTTAATTTAGCCTGATGCAGCTGTACCGAGATATCAGAGAGTTCGCCTTTTCTTTCTTCAACTTGCTGCTCTATCTTCGCTAACAGAGCTCTTTCGGCTTCTGCGGCTTGGGCAAGTTTCTGCTTCTCCTGCTCAGCTAAAGCCAGTCTCTGTGACCCGAGGTCTTTACCGTCTAAGCCGGACGCTTGCCGATACAACTGAAATGCTTTTTGAGGATTTTTCTCAACACCCAATCCCGTTTCATAAAGATAGCCTAAGCTGAACTGAGCTCTCGCATAGCCTTGTGTCGCCGCTTTTTCATACCAGACGGCGGCTTGCTGGTAATCCGGGTCGACACCGAGCCCTTTCTCGAAGATTGCCCCGACATAGGTTTGCGCCACCATATCCCCTTCGTCCGCCAACGGCTGCCAGACCTTTAGGGCCGTCTTGTAATTGGCCCGATCATAGGCGACGTACTCTCCGCCTCTGATTTCACATTCAAGCGCCGAGGCCTTCACAGGGCGGCGAGGCGTGAGGTAGGTGAAGGAAGAACCAAGTTTCTTGATCTTCCCCGGCAACAGGCAATCGACAATGAACGTGGTATCGCGGCGCTCTACTGAGGGATCCGCGGCGGCGTCTATCAGCGACGGGCTAACTTGACTGTCCTTAACCGACGCCGTTTCACACGCGGAAAGCAGAAACAATAGGAAAACCATCCAGACTCCCGCCCGCCATGAGTAGCGACTCGTGGGCGTAATCAGGTTCGCGCGTATACGTTGCGGCCTATGCTTGCGTCTAACCATAAATCACTACCCCCTACAATTTGCGACTCTCGGTATTTTGCTAAGTTCCCAATGGCTCTATAGGCTCGTAGCGGAGTTCCTCTAGTCGCCGACGTTGATAATAGCAACCCGACGATTAACTTCACTCGAAGGATTGTTGGGATCGTATAAGTCGTCTTCACCTTTCCCTATAACACGCAAACGGTTCATGTCGACCCCGTGTTGGTCAACCAGGTAATTCATTACAGAGCGCGCGCGTTTTCGAGACAATGACATGTTGTACGACTCACTACCCACGGCGTCGGTATGGCCTTCAATCTTGAAGGTATAGGTAGCTAGGTCAGAGGTTTTCAGCGCGGTGCTTAGATTGTCGAGGCTAGCTTTTGATTTATCAGTAAGTTCAAAGGAATCGAAGGCGAAGGTCAATTGCATCGACACCGATGACGATTCAACGGTAGCGCTGGCTGGGCGGATTCCTCGAAAACGCAACTGCGGGCGAAGCCCGTCGACGAACTCCGTTACCGTCGGAGTGCGTGTTCCAAAATGTTTTTCTTCGGCTGTTGCCTCACCGATTGTCGCAAAATTTACACTCGCCGTTAGTAATAACACCGAAAACACGGACGCGTTTATGTGTTTCATGATTTTTCCTCCTTTTTCCGATTTAAGCACTCTAGTTCGTCCTCGTGCGGGTCGTAAGACAGGTTGTTCCGTTGAAAAATAGTAGGAATCAACCCCGCACCCTGTTATGTCATTACTTTACTAAACCCTCACAACAGGGAATATGACGAGTTACGGCTCACTATTGTGAATATTTCACTGCGCCGCGCCACGCTAACGCCGATGGAATACGGGGGGTACTCACAAGTCCCCATCAAACCGCTACTTAGAACTCGCGCAAAAATAACTTCACATTTTGAACATCGATCCATCGCGCCTGGCTGCGTTGCCTACATGGACGTAGGTAAGGGGCGAGAGCAGGACGCGGTAGCTTTGCGAAAACTTGAAATATAAACATATTCCTGCGTTTTCGCGCCTTGCCAGGCGGGCGCCTCAACGCACAAAAATGTAAACTTATTTCTGCGCGAGCCCTTATCATGGCATTTTCAGCCGTAGGAACATCGGATCGGCGGGCCAAGCGCCCGTTCAACCATCTGGGTGCGGTTGCTGAGCACCCCATCTCCGGAAAATTTTCTCCGTCCATTTCGTATAGTTTATAACAAAAACTGCGCCATCGTTTTTTAAGGTAATGTCTCACTAAACGTGCGCCATAGGAACTTTAGCGCTCTCTAATATGCTAAATAGCATCCAGTTGCTCGGTAAACGTCTCGTTTTAGCTCGGCCCGTAAGGGGCTAATATGTGATGAGTTCGATAACAACGTGTAAACGGCTATGCGGGTATTATGGCGAATGAGGGAGTACGTGAAGAACTTGATTGGCGTGGCAATTTTCACTTTCTTGGTGGGTTGTGCCACACCCGCCCAACGGTTTGACAAGATGGCGACAAAACTCGATTATTCTCGACGGGAATTATCGAGCACCGACTTCCGCCATGTCGCGTACCTCAACAAGACCGCTCGGAATACTCGGTTTCTACACGTCTACTTAGAAGGCGACGGCACGCCGTGGCTGACATCGACCCGGGTTAGCGCCGACCCCACGCCACGTAATCCGGTGATGTTAAAACTTATGTCTTTAGACCCCAACCCCAGCATTCTTTTAGGAAGGCCCTGTTATCATGGTACGGCCCGTGATGCACCATGCCATCCGCTATTGTGGACGCACCAACGTTATTCGGAATACGTCGTAGCAAGCATGGCGGAGGCCTTGAACGTCTACCTTCTCAAGCAAGGCGTTGAGCATGTAATGTTATTTGGCTTTAGCGGGGGCGGCACCCTGGCGATGCTATTGGCTGAGCGGATCCCTAAAACACGCGCTGTTGTAACGCTAGCCGGCAACCTGGACATCGATGCATGGACCCGGCACCACGGTTATACGCCTTTGCATGGCTCGCTTAATCCCGTAACCCAACACCCGTTGCGCGCCAATATTTTGCAGCTTCACTACACCAGCACCAATGACCAGGTGGTACCACCCGCGCTCGTAAAAAAAGCCATTGCGACGCAAGCAAGCGCGCATCTCATCGTCGTCAACGACGCCGATCATGCGTGCTGCTGGGCAACCATTTGGCAGAGCGTTCTTGCCCGTATGCCCCACTAGCCCGCATTTCTTACAGGATCTACGCGGTTTTCACGCGCCCCAGTGAGTACTGCGCGCTAAAACTTACTAAGGGCTCGCGAATAAGTAACTTACGATTTTCGCATCCCATCTTCGGGCCATCGTTGAACAATCCTCAATCGCAAAAACCTCGAATTAGCCGGGCTAGTCCTGCGGTTTTGCTCAATCGGATTGTCCAAATCTGACCCGAATCTGGGCGCAAAAAATACGAAGTTA
>CALZJI010000209.1 GCA_945787615.1 uncultured Chromatiaceae bacterium
ACGTCGAATGATATTCGCATAGTGCTGGCCAAGTAAAGACGGGCCGCCTTTTTAAATAGTTCCCCGTGACTTTTTGGCCATTCCGCTCGTCAATAGTAACGTTAACTCTTGAGTTAGGGCGCGTATCCGATGGAGATCATCTCGATCAATCTTACTGCTATCGTATTACTCTTGGTCGCCAATGGCTTTTTTGTGGCGGCGGAATTCGCTCTGGTAAAGTCTAGGGGATTCCGTATTGAGGCGTACGCGAACGAAGGCAGCGGGGCAGCACGGCTTACGCTGCGTATTCAGGGAAATCTCGAGGCCTATCTCGCCGCGTGCCAACTCGGAATCACTATGGCCTCGCTAGGGCTGGGCTGGGTCGGCGAACCTGCGGTGGCGGCGTTTCTCGAACCGTTGTTTAGCAGCCTTGGTGTCCCTGAAAGGATTCTCCATACGACGGCATTCATCGTCGGATTTTTATTGTTTTCATCCCTTCATATCGTTATCGGTGAACAAGTGCCCAAGACCTTCGCGATCCGTAAGGCTGAGCCCGTATCCATGTGGGTCGCCTACCCGCTGCACGCTGCCTATCTGCTTACTTTTCCGCTTAACTGGGCACTGAACTACGCGTCCCGAGCAATCCTAAATATATTCGAGGTCGAAGAGGCCACTCACGCGGAAGTCTACAGCGGAGAAGAGTTAAAGGGTTTCGTGTCCACGGCGAAGGCCCATGGCGGTATCGAGGAAAATAAAGCCGACATGCTCCATAACCTATTCGAGTTCGATCAGCGCCACATCGGCCGTGTAATGATCCCTCGTGCTTCAGTGAAGACGTTGGACCTCAATGGGAATCCGAACGACAACCTCCGAATCATCCAAGAAAGTGGGCATTCTCGCTTTCCGGTGGTGGACAGCGCGAACGATGACGCGATTGTTGGGGTAGTGTTGGCCAACGACCTTTTTACGGCAATGCTGCGCGGGGAAAAAGATCCGTGGCAAGAACTCCAGCAGCACAGTCGGAAACCCTTGGTCGTCCCGGAGAGCCAGAAGGTGGCCACGCTGTTTGACAATATGAGGGCGCAACGGGCTCACATGGCTTTCGTTGTAGACGAGTATGGCGGCATGGCTGGTATCGTTACGCTCGAGGACCTGTTGGAGGAAATCGTTGGGGACATACACGATGAGACAGATACCCAAGAGGCGGAACACCCCATTATACAAATTGATGAAAACCATTGGGAAGCGGACGGGCTCTCTTCTTTGACCGATATCGAGCGCGTGATCCGAATGAAGGTTGCGGACGAACTCGATGCCAACACGCTCTCCGGATTGTTTATGGTGCGATTAGGTCGTATGCCAGAAATTGGCGACACTATTGACGAAGACGGTTTCCGGTTAACGGTACAGTTGGTCGATGATCGGCGTGTCGGGCGTGTGCTTTTGGAGAAATCAGCTGAAGAACACGCGGAGGCTACATCATCGCACTCGAAAGACAAGCCCAAACCCAATGGCGCGAGTAAATCAGAAGACCATGTTACTTAGCTGCTATTGACGTGATAAACGATATCCGTTTTAAGCTTTCGCTACGGGCAATCGGCGGAATGAAGTTGGAATGACCAATGAGTGATGTAGCAGAAAAACAATACGACCTTATTGATGTCGTTCACGCGCAACTAGAGGCGAACGACGAAAACGCCGTGCGTCTTCAACTGGCAGAACTCCATCCGAACGAGATCGCCAATCTTCTCGAGTCGCTTCCGCCAGATGCACGCAAGCGGCTTTGGGCTTTGGTGGAGCTCGACGAGCAAGGGGACGTTCTGGCGTATCTTCACGATGAGGCGCGAGCCGGCATTATTGAGGAGATGCCACAAGATGAGTTAGTCGTGGCGGCGGAAAGCATGGAGGTGGCAGACCTCGCCGACGTTATGGGTGAGCTTCCGGAAGACGTTACGGAAGCTATTCTAAGCACCCTCGAAAAAGACCACCGCGAGCGATTGGAGGCTGTCCTCAGTTTTGATGAAGGCGTTGCGGGTCGCTTGATGAATCCGGATGTACTAAGCGTTAGAAAAGACGTTACATTAGCGGTCGTCTTGCGTTACTTGCGGCGTCGAACAACCTTGCCGGCGCATACCGATACCCTCATGGTCATTTCCGAGGATGGCGACTACCTCGGCAAACTTTCCTTGGCCGATGTAGTCACCGGTCGGCCGGACGCTACGGTGGAAGAAGCGATGCATGCGCAGGCTGACTGGGTGTATGGGAATACCGACGAACGTGACGTAGCGGCATTGTTCGAAAGACGTGACCTTATTTCAGTCGCGGTTGTAGACAGCGCGTATAAGCTCCTAGGCCGCATAACCATTGACGACATCGTTGACGTCATACGGGCGCAAACCGACGAGGCATTTATGAAACGGGCGGGGCTCGATAAGGACGAGGACCTGTTCGCGCCGGTGTTACCAAGTGCCAAGCGGCGCGCCGTATGGCTCGGTATCAATCTAGTAACTGTGTTCCTAGCCGCTTGGGTCATCGGTCGCTTCGAGGAAGCCCTCGACAAGATTGTCGCGCTTGCCGTGCTCATGCCTATTGTCGCTAGCATGGGTGGCATAGCCGGTAGCCAAACCCTGACACTGACTATACGCGGTTTGGCGCTTGGCCAAATCGGCTCGTCCAACCTGCGGTGGCTTGCCTATAAGGAGATTGCGGTCGGAGTGCTGAATGGCTTGAGTTGGGCCGTAGTTGTTGCTGTGGTTACTGTCGCGTGGTTCCAAGAATGGGGAATCGGCGCCGTCATTGCTGCGGCAATGCTGGTTAATCTGCTCGCTGCAGCGGCATCGGGTGTGGTCATTCCGGTCGTGCTTCACCGCCTAGGTATCGACCCCGCATTGTCTGGTGCAGTAATACTCACCACCGTGACGGACGTGGTGGGCTTTCTGAGTTTTCTGGGACTGGCCTCGCTGTTTCTCCTGTAAGACTGCCGTAGTAGCCCTCGTCCTAAGACGTGCAAGTAAAGGCGCTCATGGGCATTTTCTATATCTCCGTAGAGACATCTCAGTAAAGGCATGTGTAGGCTTGGACAAATGCACTTGCGACGTGTGCGACTAATTCCGCAAAACTGCCTGTAAATTCTCTAAATCAAACAATTTACGATAAAAAAAATTATCAATATCGATAGATATTTTTAGTTTTATTTATCATTGTACACCCCTTAAAGTGTCCTTCGGTTTAGCGAGATCCTCAACCCAAGGGTTTCGGACGATAAGGAGGTGCGCGATGTCGATCCAAATTCGAACACCAAAACAGGTAGAGAATCGGCCACAAAAGACGTTCAATCGGTTAGGCGACGAACAGCTTATTCGCCATTTTCAGCAGAGACGGCGCGGCTATAGAGCCGCCTTTGCGACACTCATCGCACGACATCGTTGTTGGATTCTCAAGGTCTGCCTAGCTCGCCTGCATAACCATGCCGACGCCCAGGATGTGTCGCAAGATGTGATGTTGCGGGTGTATCAATCACTGGATCGGTTTGAGGGGCGAGCAAACTTTCGCACATGGTTGAGCGTCATCGTGAAAAACCAATGCA
>CALZJI010000210.1 GCA_945787615.1 uncultured Chromatiaceae bacterium
ATTCTTGATTCCGCTACTTTTCGCCGGAATCGCGACGATCGTGAAAGAGGGGTACCAAGAACGGTTCATCGATCAAGTCCGATCCGATGCCAATTATTTTTCAACGCTGCTGGCCAGGCACACGGATCTCCAGGAAGTCCAATCCTATCTTGACGAAGCGTTATTGGAAGGGCGATTAATCTTTGCCAGAGTCATCAACGAAGGAAGGACTATTGTAGACGGAATGCGTTTTGACGCCCGGGAGATGTCATTCATTGAGGACTTCTTCTTCGGCCAACACGAGGATCAAGTGTATTACATTGCCTTGCCCATAGACGGCGCCGCGGCATTATCGGCGCCGACGGTGCAACTTGGGTATGACGAATCTCCTATTCATGAGCAGATTGATTCGACTTACAGAAACGGCCTTTTACTCGCCTTCGCCTATACACTCGCTTCGATGCTTTTCGGTACGTTAATGGGCTCTCAGGTGACGCGACCGCTGCGCCGGCTTCGGGACGCCGCCCGAGAAATTGCATCTGGCGCTGCAACCAAGCAACTGGATGTCTCAACAAAAATATCGGAAGTAGAGAGCCTCGCCGCCAATCTTGAGTCAATGCGTGCCGAACTCGTCAGGTCCAACGACGCGATTGCTAGCCGTGAGATGTATACTCGCGACATTATGAACAGTGTCATAGAAGGGATACTCACGGTCAACCAAGACGGCTATATCGAGGCTTTGAACCCTGCCGTGGAGAATATTTTCGGATTCCCCGAACAAGAGTTATTAGGGAAAAGTCTCGACACGCTAATAACACCGACGTTTTGGAAAAGTCGCTTAGGCGCCTTAATCCAGAGTGGCGAACACGAACAGACTACGCTGGCTCTCCAACAAGGAAAATTCGTTGAGACTACAGGGCGTCGTAAAAATGGGGGCTTGTTCCCACTGGAAGTTTCGGTGGGTGCGTTATCGATACAGCATGGCGGTCATTGCATTGCGGTCATACGGGATATTACTGAACGAAAGAAAGCTGAAGACGAAATCAAGGCGCTACACCAAGACCTCGAGCGACGCGTAATTCAGCGTACACAAGAGTTGGCCGCCGCCAACGAACGGTTAAAATACCAAGCGCTCCACGATGCCTTAACCGACCTACCTAATCGAGTATTGTTAGAAGACCGGTTACAGCAGGCAATCCAAACCGCGCAACGCGACAACAAATCGCTTGCGCTCATGATTCTTGATTTGAACAACTTCAAGGAAATCAACGATACGCTTGGACATCAGGTGGGCGATTTGTTGTTACAGCGCGTCGCGCTACGGTTGCTCGGCTCACTACGAGAATCTGACACAATCTCTCGCACCGGTGGTGACGAGTTTGCATTGTTGCTACCCGGCGTGGCGAAGGCGGAGGACTCTCGCCATGCGGCACTGAAGTTAATCGCAGAAATGGAGGAAGATTTTATTCTAGAGGAACAGAGCTTTCACGTCGGAATAAGCATTGGGATCGCGTTGTACCCACAACATGGAACAGATGGTCCAACGTTAATGCGACACGCCGACGTTGCCATGTACGTCTCTAAACGTACGAAAAGCGGATACAGCGTTTATGATCCCTCCTGTGACGATCATAGCGTGAGCAAATTGGCGCTAATGGGCGAATTGCGCCATGCCATTGGCTGTGATGAGCTCGTTTTATATTACCAGCCAAAAATTGATCTCGCGACAGGCAAAATCTGCGAACTGGAAGCGCTAGCCCGTTGGCAGCACCAACATAGAGGATTATTGACTCCGGACTCTTTTATCCATTTGGCAGAGCAAAAACGGCTAATACATCCTCTTACACGATGGGCCATTAACGAAGCGCTTCAACAGTGCCACGCCTACCGTCAAGCGAATATCGAAATATCGGTGGCTGTTAATTTATCCACACACAGTCTTCGCGATATTTATCTCTCCGAACAAATCAGCGAGTTGCTTGAACTATATGAGTTACCGGCTAAAAATCTGGTGTTGGAGATTACCGAAAGCGCCGCCATGTCTGATCCCCCGCACACGATAGAGATCCTAGGCCACCTTCACGAAATGGGCGTTCGCTTAGCTATAGATGATTTCGGCACCGGTTACTCATCTCTGTCCTATTTGAAACAACTTCCGGTAGACGAAATCAAGATCGATAAATCGTTTATCTTGGATATGGTGGAAAATAATGAAGACCTCGTTATTGTCCGCTCGACCATAGACCTTGCGCACAACATGGGTCGAACAGTCACGGCGGAAGGCGTAGAAACGCGAGAAGCGCTCGACAAACTCGTTGAACTGGGTTGCGACATGGTACAAGGTTACTATATCGCCCCACCCATGCCCGGCGAAGAATTCGAGCCCTGGTTACGGCATCACAACGAGAGTTTTATCCCTGGGTAACACTCGCCTGAATCCAGGTTTAGGAAGCAAACCCGTTGCCACTACGCGATCGCGGGATCCGTCGAAGGGCGGGGTTAGCGAATGTTGAAAGCCACCGATAGGCGCTTGATCCGCACGTTTATCGGACGATTCAGGCGATTATTCGCTACGATGCAGCGTCGCTCACGGTATGGTGTGGGCCCTCGAAATGCACCTTAAGAGATTGATATTCATACCGTTACCCGAGTCTGTAGCAACACTCCGTAGGCATCACATACAGATTCTTTATAATTAAACACGGGGTAGAGGGACAAAATTACTATTTGAAAACAACTACGACTTTAATGTAGATATAGAGGCTATTTCTTGTTGGGGCCCACCACGACATAGGGGATAACGCTATGTACACTTACAACCATGATGGCGTTGAGCGACGAGCATCCCGACGCAGACAGCACTATGATCGCCGTTCCAGCCGAGGCGCCGATCCAGAATTCCACGACCGTCGACGAATACCCGACCGCCGCGCAAAAAACTATCTCTGGCTCGGCCTAAATACCCAGCCTGTCATTTCTTAACAAATCCGCTAACGTAACAACACTTTTTTGGGCGCAAGGCGCCGTGCTTGGCACTGGTCGATGACACGTCGGCTAAAATCAGGCACGGCGCCAGGAGGGCGTCACGCTATCCAGTTCGCCTTCACCGCTAGGCACGCTGAATTACGTGGTCTCCAACCACTGGTTCACCTCGGGGAAAAAGTGAGCAAGGCCTTCAATAACACCGGCGCTATAGTTACCATTCATGCCAAAAAAAGCGCCCGAGGCAATATAAAGCCGATGACGTTGGTCTTTCTCCACGAGAACGCGCAATGCTTCTTCGCGAACATCCGGGTGCGCATTTTTTACCAGTATTGATTGCATTCCGCTGACTAGCACCGGTAAATCATTTCCACTATCCCCCGCAAAGACGGCGCGCTCATCAGGGATTCCCTTCCTTTCCATTAGAAACCGGATCGCGTGCAACTTATTCGCCGAGGCGGGCAGAACATCAAGCAAACCAATATCTTTGGCCTCATCCACACTCCAAATAAGATTTGCTCTCAGGCCACTGTGCGTTAGGCGCTCTTGCATATCCGCGATAAGCGCCTTAGGGTCAACCGTTGAACGTACGTAATAGCTAAGTTTGAACGTACTTTGCTGCGCTTCGTCCTGCAACCTTAGAATATCGAGGTCGTGGAAAAGACGCGCGAGATCACCCCAACCCGCCCCATTCCAATCAGGCGCGATTTCTTCCGACCACTCGATCCACGGGCGCCATTCACCCTTTACAACCTCGTAAATCGTTGTTCCCACGTCGCCGATGGCGAAATTAGGGACTGGAATTTTATATTCCCCTATAGCCTGTCGCAGTAACACTTCGTTCCGACCACTTACGTAGGCGAGCTGGACCTGAGATCGACGTGCAACGTTAGCAAGGAAAAACCGGGCATGCTTGGATTCCGGCTGGTGGCCATTGGGTAAAATGGTGCGATCAAGATCGCTACACAATAAGATTTTCGATTCCACTGACAATCGCCTAAAGCAAACGCGTATCGCGTACATCCAACCGCGGTCAAAGCCCAACGGTTAGTATAACGTCTTTCCACAGTGACACTCACATCCATCTTAAAATCAACAACGTACGTTTCTAACTCCATAAGACGTCGCCGCAAAACTACAGAGATAGACCGCATTTCTCATAGGATTCACACGATTTCGCTCGTTTATTGCTTCCACACTGAATTTTGGTCGCTCGGAAATAGACGCTGTTATTATACTCGTTCGGACCTCGGCACCCCCTTGTGGGGTGAAATCCATTATGAAAACAACCCCCTGCGCAACATTCGCGCGCCCCTTTGAGAAATGCGGGCTACCATTGGCATAGCATATGCTTCGAAGTAAACAACCCGTTCTCAAATTGACTAACAACGTCTAGCAAAAATGACCGCGAACTCCATAACGTTAAGTGTAATCGTTGCCGCTATTGCAACCGGGGTGTTGATCGTTCTCGTAAGCATGGCAATTTGAGGATTACGCTGCGTTCGGGTCGCTACTCAAGCAATCTTTAGTCACCGTAAGGTTGTCGGTGCATGCCTCATAGTCAACGCGACGAAAGATATCGCTGCTCGGATTTATAAACCAATCCGAGCGTCCTTTCAGCCACCGAGCATCCGTAACAATCGAAAAACGCCTTCGAACTCAGGCAAGTCGGTCAGTCAACGTTGCAGCAATTAGGCTAGCTCTGGCACCACGGCCCCGCCTGTATATCTTGGGCTCGCGCTTGCTTAAACGTCAACAAAACGTTTGCCAAGTCGCGGCCTTCGAAGAGGATATCTCCCTTAAAGCGCGTGTCGTCCAGATGAACGTTCGAAACGATGACGCTCTCATGTTGCCAGAGAATGGTATTGACAAACTGCTTGGCCGTTATCGCGGCTCGCTGCTCGCAACCCGAACGGTATATTTTTGGGGCTTCTATCCCCGCTAACGACAGCCTAATGCGCTGGGATTTGCCGTCGATATTGACGTCTAAGACGTAAGTGGCCGCGTCTATAACATAGGCAACGGTCGCGGGGAATGAACCACGGGGCGCTGCGGAGGCACCAAAAGAGGCAAACAAGAAACAAATAATAGTGAGTAGTCGCAACCTTCCCTTCCTTTTGCGTGTGATTCAGCCGAGTCTAACATAAGGCAAAAAACATACCTAAATAAAGCTCAGTTTACGGTCCGGCCAACCGAAATCTCCGGCGCCAACTATCTAAAAATCCTCACAACAAAAACCGAGAATCGCTCATTACCGCCGTGAGCACGCCGCGCTACGCTTTCCGTCGTTGATAATCCCTTTCGCAAGGAGAACATAATGCCCATTTCAGACTGGCCCGCACAAGAGCGGCCACGGGAAAAACTTTTACTTAACGGCGCACACACCTTATCTGATGCGGACCTACTCGCCATTTTCCTTCGAACCGGCATCAGGGGCAAAACAGCCGTAGATCTCGCTATGGACCTTCTCAACGGCTATGGCGGACTACGCCCCATCTTGCTCGCTGATCAGCAGCGTTTTTGTCGCAGCCCCGGCTTAGGCGTTGCAAAATACGCGCTACTAAAGGCAACGTTAGAAATGAGTCGCCGTCACCTCCAGGAGACCCTTAATCTTGGGGAGGGACTCGCCAGCCCCGCCGATACACGGCGTTTTCTCGCGGCACATCTGAGGGACTACCCACATGAGGTGTTCGCCTGTCTGTTCCTGGACAATCGCCACAGGGTCATCAAGTTTCAAGAACTATTCCACGGTACCGTCAATGGAGCCAGCGTTTATCCTCGTGAGATCGTTAAATGGGCCTTGTCCCATAACGCTACCGCCGTCATTTTTGCGCACAACCACCCGTCGGGAGTTACCGAACCAAGCCGCGCCGATCAAGTCCTAACAAAACGCCTCGCCGAAGCCCTCTCTCTCGTCGAAGTTCGGGTACTGGACCACTTTATCGTCGGCGATGGCGAAGTCTTTTCGTTCGCGGAGCGCGGCCTTATTTAGCGAGGGTTTGCAGCCAATGACACCGCGCCCAGACAACGCTCACGGGCAAAACAGCCAACGCGCTTTCATCTCGGTTGCAACGCACTTTTTAAGCACATGTTCGCCGTAAATTCGATCCCGGCAAACACTATTAAGCATGTAAGCATGACCACTGGCGCCGCATGAGTGCGCAAGGACGCCATTCAAGTCACGATTGAGCAACGCTTTCAATTGCGTAACTTATTAAATAAATTAACCTTTTAAATGAACCTCTTGTTCCGGTTAAAATCACGACCAGGTAAATCAGGATAGGGTCAACCATGCGCTGATATGCAGGTCGAGTTCGGCGAACTCTCTGTAGAAATCCCTCGACATCTTGTCACGGACGCTCATATTTGGTATAAAGTCTGGCTACGTTAATATGCCCAAAAAGAGTGGGCGAAAGAATATGTGGAGGTCTTCATGTCGCGTGTCTGTCAGGTAACCGGTAAACGCCCTATGGCGGGGAACAATGTTTCCCACGCCAACAACAAAACGCGACGTCGTTTTCTACCGAACCTTCAGACCCATCGCTTTTGGGTGGAAAGTGAGAGAAAGTGGGTGCGGTTGAAGATATCGACAAAAGGGATGCGAATCATCGACAAACGCGGCATCGATGCAGTACTTGCTGACATGCGTAGCCGCGGCAAAAAGGTATAAGGGGGACACGATGCGCGACAAGATCAGACTCGTTTCAACCGCCGGCACGGGCCATTTTTACACGACGACCAAAAACAAGCGGACGACGCCGGAAAAAATGGAAATCAAGAAATATGATCCGGTTGTTCGGAAACACGTGATTTACAAAGAAGCAAAGATCAAATAACGCCGCAGCGATACGCCTGCGCGAGGGAACAAAAAAAACCCGCCGATGGCGGGTTTTTTTGTTCCCTATGAAAAACTTATGAAGTACTTGGCCTTAAAGCGTAACGGCGTAGATTAGCGGCAAAGTCACTCAAGCACTTGATCCCTGTTGCCTCTGCTTGCTTACACCACTCCTGTAACGCGATCACCAACTCATTTCCCCCAACACTGGAACGTTGCCAGAGTTCCTGTAACCGCAATTTATGCTCGTAGACCGTATTCAGCGCCTGACTCCGGTCCAATACGAGATTTAGACGGCTTCTCGATTTGTCGTCAATTAAATTCTCGTCACGCACTAACAACGTCCGGGTGCGCTTGAGCAACCGCCGCCAACTACTGTCCTCCTTTGCCGCTTTACTCACTTCCTCCTGCAACGTTGGACGAATCACGTCGCTACAGTAACTCGCTAACACGTGAAATCGATTAAGCAAAATAGCTCTCACGGTTTCACTATCCACTTTTTCCTTACCCTGCACTAAATGTGGCTCTGGCGCGACTTTCTTGACCTTCGCCAACCCGACACTTTCCAAGACACGAATATACAGCCAGCCGATGTCAAACTCCCATGCCTTGGAGGAAAGTTTCGCAGACGTTGGAAAGGCGTGATGATTATTGTGTAACTCTTCACCACCGATTAATATTCCCCACGGTACAATGTTGGTTGCAGCATCCTCTGTCTCGTAGTTACGGTAGCCCCAATAGTGGCCAATGCCGTTCACTACGCCTGCGGCCCACACGGGTATCCACAACATCTGCACTCCCCAAATCGCAATTCCCGCAACCCCGAACAATACTAAATCAACCGCCAATAATAAAACGACGCCCAATGCGCTATGGGGGGTGTACAGCTTCCGTTCCACCCAATCATCCGGTGTACCAAAGCCATACTTGTTTAGTGTTTCCTGATTTTTCGACTCCTCACGGTATAGCTCAGAGCCCTCTAACAGGACCTTTCTAACGCCTACAATTTGAGGGCTATGGGGGTCTTCCACCGTTTCGCACTTGGCGTGGTGTTTTCGATGAATTGCGGCCCACTCCTTAGTGACCATTCCCGTGGTTAACCACAGCCAAAAGCGAAAGAAATGGCTGACAATCGGATGCAGCTCCAGAGCACGATGAGCCTGATGCCGATGCAAATAGATCGTCACCGCCGCAATGGTGATATGCGTAAGAATTAATACGGCAACAACGTGCCCCCACAACGATAAATCAAGTAACCCGTAAATCATGCAAACAGAACCCCTGGTAATCTAGTTTTACTAATCATAAGTTTTATTAATCATAGCGTCGAAACGCGGCAAGCTCCTAAACTTCGTGTCGAATAGCATACGCCCATACTTCTCTTTATATCGTTCGATGGGGCACATCCTTTTATACTTTTCCCGAAATCCATGGGAAACAGTTTTTTTAGCATATCATATTCTCACGTAAGATTGAGTCGCCAATAGAACGTTGGCTTTAGGTTTTTCCCACTCCCTTCGGGCATCAGCCTATTGAAAGTAATCACTTTTTTACTCTTCCGTTTCCGGCTAGCCGACATTTCTCTCTACGTCGGACGATGATCGCGCAGAGATTCGTTTTCACGCAGGGTTTTCTGTATGAGAGGAATACGCAGCGTACTTCCGAGTGAAGAAAACTCTGCGTGGAAACAAAGATCAAGCGAGGGCGACCGGATCTGGTGAGAAATGCGGGCTAGGGCCGTATTCGCGTATCGAATTTTCAGAGACGGGTTTGGCACTGGAAATGACGTGACAACAACACGCGCCTGCGCTCTTTCAGGTCCGATATTCCGCGTTTATTCGAACATAATCATATGAAAAATCGCACGTCCAGGCGTGACCCTTAAAGCGACCCCGCCCTAAATCAACGCGCACAGTGATCTCATCGCGCGCCATAACCATTTGACCACGCTGTTCGGTGTAATCGGGCGCTCTACCACCGTCCGCTACGATACACACTTCATCTAGGCCAATGACGATGCGAGTTATATCAAGATTAGTAAGACCCGCGCGCCCCACTGCAGCGAGGATACGCCCCCAATTGGGATCGCACGCAAAGAACGCTGTTTTGACCAGCGGCGAATGGGCAATCGTGTCCGCGACTTGATAGCATTCCTCTTCGCTGTTGCCGCCTTCTACAGCTATAGTGATAAACTTGGTTGCACCCTCACCATCGCGAACGATGGCCTGAGCAAGGGCCTGACAGACATTTAGCACGGCTCGGCGAAATATATCGAAACCACTATCTCTTTCGTTATTTATCGCAGACGCCTGACTTTTCCCGGTGGCCAATAACACACAGGCATCATTCGTAGACGTGTCACCGTCGACAGTAATTCGGTTAAACGTTTTCGGGACAACATCGTGTAACACGCTTTGCAGCACGGGCTGCTTCACTGCCGCATCAGTGGCCAAAAACGCCAGCATGGTCGCCATATTGGGGCGGATCATACCGGCCCCCTTAGCAATTCCCGTTACAGTAATCGGATAACCGTTTACGGTAACCTTCTGGGAAACACCCTTTGGGACCGTGTCCGTTGTCATAATACCGTATGCTGCCTCAGACCAGCCGTCGCAGCCTAGTTTCGCAGCAGCATCGGGTAAACCGGCTTGGATTTTAGCAAGCGGTAACGGCTCACCGATGACCCCCGTGGAAAATGGCGCGACCTCTTCGGCTCGACAATCCGCCAGCTCGGCTAACGCTTCGCAACAAGACATCGCATCCTTAATCCCTTGTTCACCAGTACCGGCATTAGCGTTGCCGGTGTTGATGACCAGATAACGAGGAGCTGTGACGTTGAGATGGCGCCGGGCAACGATCACCGGCGCTGCACAAAAAGCATTACGTGTAAACACGGCCGCGCAATGTGTTCCCGCCTCAGCTTCGATAACCACCAGGTCGCGTCGCTTATCTACCTTAACGCCTGCACACGTGGTACCCAAGCGTATTCCATCGATAGCCAGCAGTTCAGGCAAACCCGTGAAACCTATAGCCATGATCTCGCGCTTACGACTTCCTCAATGTAGTTCAGTGGTATATACCCGTGGCGTTTGAGATTTAGGTGTCAATAGCACGCCCTCTTCATTCCTTGTCTGCGTTGAAACTCCTCGCAATAGTCCGGCTATTACTCGTCATTTCGCCCTGCCACGAAATGAATATGACGCACTCTTAACACCTAAATCTCAAACGCCACGGGTATATCCGCGATGAAAACCCATCGCAAATCAGAACCTGCTGAAGCGGTTCATTTAACACCAGTTGGAGAAACGTAGTTGTTGTGTGGCGATCCGCTACCGCAACGTACCGTCGTCGGTAGCCGCTATGTCGCCAATCTTCCGTGGCATTGCTTATATTTCTTACCCGAGCCGCAGGGGCAAGGTTCGTTACGCCCCACCTTTCGACCTTCACGGACAAACGGCTCGTGCCGTTTCTCCGGCTCGTCCGCTGCGCTCGCTTCGCCTTCAGACATCGCCGAGGCCTGCGCATGCTCAAATTGCATCGGAGCGGTTGAACGACGTTGTTCTTCTACGGCTTGCACGTCTTCCTCAGCACGCACTTGCACTTTACTCAGAATCCCGATCACTTCCAATTTTATACGGTCTAGCATTTGACTAAACAATTCAAATGCCTCTCGCTTATATTCCTGTTTAGGATTTTTCTGGGCATAACCCCTGAGATGAATACCCTGTCGCAGATGATCCATGGCCGCAAGGTGATCTTTCCATTGTGTATCCAAGACCTGAAGCATGACCGCTTTCTCAAAATGGCGCATGACCGCCGCACCTGCCTGCTTTTCTTTTTCGGTATAACCGTTAACGATTTCTTGGAGAATGCGTTGCCGCAGCGTTTCCTCGTACAACTCAGCGTCAGCTTCGAGCCAACCCGAAACATCCATATTTATTGCGAAATCATTTTGAATCGCTTCCTCCAGCCCCGGTATATCCCATTGCTCATCTAGACTTTGAGGAGGAATAAACTGATCGACCATGGCGGTCACCACGTCAGCGCGAATCGCCGCAATGGTATCCGAAACGTCCTCGGTGGCCATTAACTCATTACGTTGCTCGTAGATGACGCGCCGCTGGTCATTGGCAACATCGTCATACTCCAACAACTGCTTACGAATATCGAAGTTATGGCCTTCTACCTTGCGTTGGGCATTTTCTATTGCTTTCGTCACCCAAGGATGCTCTATCGCCTCTCCTTCCTGCATTCCGAGCTTTTGCATCAGTGCACCCACGCGATCCGAAGCAAAGATGCGCATAAGGCTATCTTCGAGTGACAAATAAAAGCGCGAAGAACCTGCGTCTCCTTGGCGTCCGGAGCGCCCCCGCAGCTGATTATCGATCCGTCGCGACTCGTGCCTTTCGGTCCCGATAATGTGAAGCCCACCCGCCTCCAACACTTTTTCATGGCGCTGCTGCCAATCACTGCGGATGCGTTCAATCGTACTTTCGTTTGACGCGTCGCTCCCCGCCAACTCCGCCTCTAAGTTGCCGCCTAGTACTATATCGGTACCACGGCCTGCCATATTGGTTGCAATAGTAACCGCATTAGGGCGCCCCGCTTGCGCGACAATCTCCGCCTCACGGGCATGCTGCTTAGCATTGAGAACTTCATGCTTTATCTTTTCCTTACTGAGCATCTTCGCGAGATACTCGGATGTTTCGATCGAGGTCGTTCCAACCAGCACTGGCTGGCCACGCTCTCGACAATCCCTAATATCCTCAACTATTGCGGTAGACTTCTCTGTCCCCGTTAAGAAAACCAGGTCGCTTCGGTCATCGCGAATCATGGGCTTGTTGGTGGGAATAACAACAACCTCAAGCCCATAAATCTGCTGAAATTCGAAAGCCTCCGTATCTGCCGTCCCGGTCATCCCGGACAATTTGTCGTACAGCCGGAAATAGTTCTGAAACGTAATCGACGCCAATGTCTGGTTTTCGTGCTGAATGGGGACGCCTTCTTTCGCTTCAACGGCCTGGTGTAGACCATCCGACCAGCGCCGCCCCGGCATAGTCCGTCCCGTAAACTCGTCGACAATGATGACTTCTTTATTTTGAACGATATAGTGATCGTCGCGCCGAAACAAGGCATGAGCGCGTAAAGCGGCATTAAGATGGTGCATCAGGCTTATGTTGGCGGCATCATAAAGGCTCTCGCCCGCGCTCAATAAACCCGCCTCCTCGAAGAGTTCTTCAACGTGCTGGTGCCCTTCCTCGGTCAGATGAACCTGGCGCGCTTTTTCGTCCACTGAAAAATCACCGGGCCCTTCCTCTTCTTCTTGCTTGTTCAGTTTGGGAATGAGTGTGTTGATCTTCTTGTAAAGATCTGAGCTGTCGTCAGTCGGGCCTGAAATAATAAGCGGGGTTCTCGCTTCATCGATTAGGATCGAATCCACCTCATCCACGATCGCAAATGACATATCTCGCTGAACCCGATCCGCCGCGCTAAACGCCATATTGTCGCGCAAGTAGTCAAAACCGAACTCGTTATTGGTGCCGTAGGTGATATCGGCGGCATAAGCGGCTCTTTTCTCTTCGACTCCCTGCCCGCTTAGAATAACTCCGGTGGATAAACCTAAAAAAGCGTATAACTTACCCATCCACTCCGAATCACGCCTTGCAAGGTAGTCGTTCACGGTCACGATATGAACGCCTTTGCCGGGCAAGGCATTCAAATACGCAGCCAACGTAGCAACTAACGTTTTACCCTCACCGGTACGCATTTCTGAGATCTTGCCGTCATTAAGGACCATGCCGCCGATGAGCTGCACGTCAAAATGACGCATATTCAAAACACGCTTGCCCGCTTCGCGAACCGTCGCAAATGCCTCAGGCAATATGTCGTCCAGCGCCTGCCCGTCCGCCAAACGCTTCCTAAATTCATCTGTCCTAGCACGCAAATCATCATCCGAAAGCGCTTCCACCGAGGGCTCTAGCGCGTTAATTCGGCTAACGATCGTACCCATACCCTTTATTAGCCGCTCATTACGGCTACCGAAAATCCTACTTAAGAAATTTCCCATCATGGATTGTTATATTGAAAAAGGAGAACAAAGAAACACCGAGCGGCTTAGCGTGCCGCGCGGACGTACTTCGCGGGATTCACTGGCCTTCCATTGCGCAACACTTCAAAGTGAACGTGGGGGCCCGTTGATCGGCCACTTGAACCCATCAACGCAACGACCTGTCCTTTTTTTATAATATCCCCCACCTTTACTAGATTCTCTTTATTATGTCCGTAACGGGTAACGTATCCGTTTCCGTGATCAACTTCAACCATTCTCCCGTACCCATAACGATCGCCCGACCACGTCACAACACCAGAGGCGACCGAAATAACGTTGGAACCCTTTTTTCCAGCAAAATCGACGCCCTCATGAAACGCGCGCTTTCCGGTAAAAGGGTCAGTCCGCTTGCCGAACGGTGATGACAGCCAACCTGATTCGATTGGACGCCCCGCCGGCACGACTTCATCCCGTAGGCTCTCGTTCAGCAGCATCGACTCCAACACCGACAACTGTTGTTCGCGATCTTCCAGTTTTCGCGAAAGCTGATCCAATGCGTAGAGAAAATCAGGAATATCCATTTCATCTAAGACACCCAACTCCTCGGGGCCACCCACCGCGGGTAGATTGTCGAAATCGAACTCGCCTTCGTCTAATTTGGCCATCTCGACCAAACGGCTCCCGAGAGCATCCAGACGAATCGCTCGCGCTTGAATTTCTCCAACTCTCAGAGTTAATGCGTGAATGCCGTTTCGCGCTTCTAAGGCGAGCTGTTCGACCTTATCACGCTGACTGGCCAGCTCTGTGCTTTCCAGCAATTGCGTTTTGAGAGGCCCTTTTATGTACCCTGCGAAACCGTACCCCAATACCACGAAAAACGCGGGCATGAATACAAACAGACCGACCAACCCGGCCACGATCGTACGCCGCCTTACGCTGACATTGACCGGACCTTTCCTTAAGTTCGAAAGCAGGATTATGTTCATTATAATTCGTGCGCGTTACAATAAATGAATACTACTATATCGACACGCTTTCCGATGACTGAAAACAAACCGGCGCCCGTCTGTGAACTACTACAAAATAAAGGCGTTATCCCAGCATACGTTCTTCGCCATTCCGCAACATTACGCCACGCGGCGGACATCGTTGAGCGTTGTCTCCCTTCTACGCTACGCGGTCATTTTCAGATCGCCAATTATAGAGAAAACACGTTGATTTTACACGCGGATTCTGCAACCTGGGCGACGAAGTTACGCTATTCCACGCAGGACCTTTCTAGTAATTTGGCCAAACATCAATACTTTAGACATATTCAACGGGTTCGGGTTAAGGTATGCCCGCACTACGAACGGAATACGCGGACGTCTCGCCGGTCAATTATGAGCGAGTACGCCGCCAGCGCTCTCGAAGACTTAGCCGAAGTGGTAACAAATCCCCAGCTTGCCAGTTCGTTACGGCGGCTCGCTCGACATGGAAACAAAAGAAAAAAAGGAAACCAGCCGACAAAAGACGCCGGCCATTTTCGCCTATAACTAATTAATTTATACTTTCTTTTAGACGGCGGGAACAGGCTGCATAAAGGAGATGGGGGCCTGCTCGTCCTCCTCAAAGGTAACTAACTCCCACGCCGTCTTATCCCCCATAAGCTTACACAATAAACGGTTGTTTAACGCGTGGCCGGACTTGTGGCCACTAAACGCACCAATTAAGCTCCAGCCCAGCAAGTATAAGTCCCCAATCGCGTCCAACACTTTGTGCTTCACAAACTCATCGTGGTAACGCAAGCCGTCTTCATTGAGAATGCGGTAATCATCCACAACGACCGCATTATCCAGACTCCCGCCTAACGCCAGTTTTCGATCGCGAAGCCATTCGATGTCCTTTAAAAATCCGAACGTTCTGGCCCGACTGACCTCCTTAACGAAGGACGTCGTCGAAAAGTCAACTGTGGCCTGCTGGCTTTTTCCCTTAAACGCAGGATGGTTAAAATCAATCCCGAAGGAAACTTTGAACCCCTCGAAAGGATCGAATCGCGCCCACTTATCTCCATCCTCGACAAGAACAGGTTTTTTTATACGAATAAAGCGCTTAGGCGCATTCTGCGCTATCACCCCTGCAGATTGGATCAGGAACACAAACGGTCCCGCACTGCCATCCATAATCGGCACTTCCGCTGCGCTTAGATCCACGTAAGCGTTATCGATTCCCAGGCCGGCCAACGCCGACAAGAGATGCTCCACAGTGGAGATCCTTACCTCGCCCTTAACCAATGTTGTCGATAACTGGGTATCCCCCACGTTATCCGGTCGCGCCGCAATCTCTACAGGGGGGACCAAATCAACTCGCCTGAAAATGATACCCGTATCAACTGCCGCCGGGCGTAACGTCAGATACACTTTATCTCCCGTATGAAGCCCCACACCAGTTGCCCTGATAACATTTTTTAACGTACGTTGCCTTATCATATTGTCAAAAAACCTATTTTCTGAAAAAAACTGCCATTTAGTAGCGGCTGCATGGTATCACAGCTTGAGTAGAGTGCCTAGCAACACAACGCTTTTCGCAAGTGCCATAGGCACTTAGCCCTAGGCACAGCAACCGGCAACCACCAAAAACGCCATTTTTTTACAAGGTTATCAACGGGGATTGGACTACGTTGTTCAATCCGCTTGACGCCGTAAAAACGCCGGAATATCCAGGTAGTCCATGCTCGCCTCGCCCTGATTGGCATATCGTCCACCTCCGGCCGCCATACGATTACGAATAACCGTTGGTCGATCGAGCTTCTCGTAATCCACGTCTTCTTCCTGCTCGCCCTTCTGGTTATGGATAAGCGTAAGCGGATTATCTTCCAGCGCTTCCTCAGTGCCTAATCCGGTTGCAACAACCGTAACGCGCAACTCTTCAGTCATTTCAGGATCAATAACCGTGCCAACGACCACTGTCGCGTTATCCGAGGCAAACTCCTTCACCGTGTTACCGACCTCATCAAACTCACCAATGGCCAAATCAAGGCCTGCCGTCACGTTAACCAGAATGCCTCGAGCGCCAGCGATGTTGATGTCTTCCAGTAAGGGGCTCGCGATAGCCATCTCTGCGGCACGCCGCGCGCGATCTTCACCCGTCGCGCAACCTGAACCCATCATCGCCATCCCCATCTCTGACATCACGGTACGCACGTCCGCAAAATCGACGTTAATTAACCCCGGCCGGGTTATCAACTCCGCGATACCTTGTACAGCGCCCAGCAGCACGTCATTAGCCGCGCGGAAGGCTTCTAGCAAGGAGATATTCTTTCCGAGCACCGACAGCAGTTTTTCATTGGGAATCGTAATCAAAGAATCCACGTACTGGGCCAGTTCCGCAATCCCCGTTTCAGCAACGTGCATACGCTTTTTACCTTCAAAGGGGAAAGGCTTGGTCACGACGGCGACAGTCAAGATACCCATCTCTTTCGCCGCTTTGGCAATCACGGGCGCCCCACCAGTGCCTGTACCGCCGCCCATCCCCGCGGTGATGAAAAGCATATCCGCGCCATCAATGACCTCCACTATACGCTCGCGGTCTTCCAACGCAGCTTGCTTACCAACGTCTGGACTCGCACCCGCCCCGAGGCATTTGGTGATATTGGCGCCCAGCTGTAACACTGACCGCGTCGCTGAGTTTCTTAGTGCCTGGGCATCCGTATTGGCGCAAATAAACTCCACACCTTCGATATCTGCTTCCACCATGTGTTGGACGGCATTACCTCCGCCCCCACCGATACCAATCACTTTTATCACGGCATTTTGAGTATAAGAATCCATCAATTCGAACATATCTGCTTCCTCCTGCAAACCACACTTGTAAAAACCCACTTACATCGTCAATCGCTGTTCGCTAGACGATCGTTAGTAATCCCCTTGGAACCAATTTCTCATTCGACCCCACACGCCCTTGATGCCTCCTCCTAACTTCGCCTCCATTCGGCGCCCTTCTCGATGTTGACCACCGAAATGCAACAAACCAACACCGGTTGCATAGATCGGGTTTCTCGCAACCTCCGCCAACCCGGTAACGTTCTGAGGAACACCCAAACGCACCGGCATATGAAACACTTCCTCGGCCAATTCAATGACCCCTTCCATTTTCGAGCTACCGCCTGTCAATACCACACCCGCCGCAAGCAATTCCTCGTAACCGCTTCGCTGCAATTCCGCCTGAATCAACGTCAACAACTCTTCGTAACGCGGTTCAACAACCTCAGCTAAAGTCTGGCGCGCCAAACGCCGCGCCGGCCTGTCACCCACGCTGGGCACTTCGATGGTCTCTTCAGGGCTCGCTAACTGCGTCAAAGCGCATGCATATTTTATTTTTATTTCCTCGGCATGCTGTGTGGGCGTTCGCAACGCAACGGCAATATCATTAGTAACCTGGTCACCGGCAATGGGGATAACGGCCGTATGACGTATTGAGCCTTCGGTAAAAACGGCGATATCCGTGGTACCGCCACCAATGTCCGCAATGCAAACCCCCAGATCCTTTTCATCGTCCGTTAACACCGCATAGCCCGATGCAAGCTGTTCTAAAATAATGTCGTCTACGTCCAGTCCACAACGACGTACACATTTGACAATATTTTGCGCCGCACTCACGGCGCCAGACACCAAGTGGACTTTGGCCTCCAACCGAACCCCGGACATACCGATCGGTTCGCGTATGCCTTCTTGTTCGTCGATGATGAACTCTTGTGGCAAGACATGAAGGACACGCTGATCGGCTGGGATTGCCACGGCGCGTGCAGCATCGATAACACGATCCACATCACTTTGCGCCACCTCGTGATCACGAATAGCGACAATCCCGTGGGAGTTTAGGCTCCGGATATGACTACCGGCAATCCCCGCATAGACCGAGTGGATCTGGCATCCGGCCATCAATTCGGCTTCTTCAATAGCCCGCTGAATTGATTGCACGGTGGATTCGATATTTACGACA
Organism: uncultured Chromatiaceae bacterium; assembly: GCA_945787615.1. Classification (GTDB taxonomy): domain Bacteria; phylum Pseudomonadota; class Gammaproteobacteria; order JAADHS01; family JAADHS01; genus CALZJI01. The sequence goes on from CALZJI010000210.1 coordinate 17,826, forward strand.
ACGCCCTTCTTGAGACCTCGCGAAGGGTGAGAACCGATGCCCACAATTTCCGTTTGACCCTCTGGCGTAATGTCAGCCACGATCGCCACCACTTTGGAGGTCCCGATATCCAGGCCAACGATCAAGTTTCTTTCGGACTTCTTTGCCATCGATTGTCAATCCCCGATCAACTTTGACCCACGCGCAGCCCGGGCGGCCGTCTAGACGATGATTTCCACCGTATCGCAAAACCATTTGGATAACGCAAATCTACTTGTTGAACATCCTGCACATGTATAGCGAGCAGTTTTGAATAAGCACGTGCAAAACGCCGCAAGCGGTGTTCGCCATTGCGCCGCCCCAAAACCAATTCCAAACCGCTATCTAAAACCACTCGCCACGCACGTCGCTCATCCAACTCAAGCCGCTTGATACTTATGGACGCACTCGCGAGGTTAGCTTGATATTGCCGGTAGGCCGTTGCTATCTCTGCGAGGGCATTTGTTGGTCCCTTTAACGCGGGCAGACCTTGTGGATAGGTTGCAGGAGCTGGGTAAAAAATTTGCCCATGAGCATTAATTAATCCTCCAGAGTCCCACCGTGCCGATGCATGTTGTTCACTGACCTTGATATGAAGTGCATCCGGCCACACCCGTCGTAAAGCGACGCGTTCGATCCATGCCAAACTCATCAACCTTTCCTTAATCTCCTCTATGTTAGCGCCAAAAAATCCTTGCCGCGCAGCAGGGGCAATTACCTCGGTAATTTCTCGCTGCGTGACTCGTTGAAAAGAACCCTCTATGACCAGTTCATTAATGGGAAATAAATCGGGACCCTCGACGGCCTTGATGAACACAACTGCCACGGCACCCAATACGCCAACACTTAACCCGCCAACAACAACGCGGCTCAAGAACGCCCGACACCATAGCG
>CALZJI010000211.1 GCA_945787615.1 uncultured Chromatiaceae bacterium
GGGCTCAGAGCATGCTTGGCTCGAGTTGGAACAGGAGCGCGTCGAACACCAGCACGATCTTGCCGCGTTGCGCAATCAATTGGAACAAGTGGGCGCGGCGATAGAAGAGGCGCAACAACAACGGAAGGTCATACAGGCGGAGTTTCGCCGTACTATCCTCATTGAACTGACGGACACCGAGCGCCGTGTCGAGGTGCTGAACCAAGAACTGATCAAGGCGACAAAACGCACAACCCAACAACGCTTGGTTGCGCCCATTGCCGGTGTCGTGCAACAGCTCGATGTGCATACCATCGGCGGCGTGGTGACGCCGGCGCAGCCGCTGATGGTCATCGTACCCCAAGAAGGCCGCCTCGAAGTGGAGGCGTGGTTGCAGAACAAGGATATTGGATTTGTCCACGAACAACAGCCTGCCGAAGTGAAAGTCGAAACGTTTCCGTTTACAAAATACGGCACCATCGACGCCGAGATCGTTAACCTATCGAATGACGCGGTGACCGACGAAGAAAAAGGCCTTGTTTATGCGGCGCGCGTCTTGTTAGAACGTTCGACCATTCAAGTTCAAGACAAACTGGTGAACTTAACGCCCGGGATGGCGGTGACGGTGGAGATCAAAACAGGCAAGCGAAAGTTGATTGAATATATCTTGAGTCCTTTGTTGAGGTATAGTCAGGAGAGTGTAAGAGAGCGGTAGGTGTGAGACGCAGCAGGAATACAAACGTCAATACGTGTCCGGCGAGCTTCGTGACGTGCACGACGCATCTATTGGCCGACGGCGGTGTGACACCGCCCTCAGGTGAAGTGAGCAGCGCTGGAACATTTGCATGCCATATGGACGCTGCCAAAAGGTGGTGCGCAATATTCCAAAACGGCGGATGTTGATTAAAAACGGATTTTCGAGGCGCATACCCGAAATGGGATAGCGCCGTAAAAGCCGTGTTGACAAAGGAGAACGTGGAATATGGCGACGCCGTAATTGGGAGCATTTGATTCGTGGTGAATGAGATTTCGAAAAGCATGTCGATTACATCGCCGCTCCTGCGCATCATGCGCCCGCGGCACTTGTGCATCCATGCACGTCGCATTTTAATCCCGTTAAATACGGTTATGTGGAGAATGCGGTTGATTGGAACTTTTTAAGCATACATCGTTATATAACGAATGGCGTCATTTACGGTAACTGGGGAACAGTAGATGGGAATTATCGTGGAGATTATGGCGAGCGATTATAGAAGATGTTGGGGTTCGCAAGCTCACCCCAACCTACGAGCTTGAGGTCTGGATGTCAGATGAGGGAACGTATTTCAAGCAGCAAAAACCAACGGATAGTGTCTATCACATGAGTTTTTTCTTTACAGACTGGCCAAAGGACGAAGGTCCATGGCGTAGGGTGGATTGCAATCTGGGACGGAATGTAATGATCATGACCCGAGAAGACATCGAGAAACTCGA
>CALZJI010000212.1 GCA_945787615.1 uncultured Chromatiaceae bacterium
ATAGATGAAACGAGGTTCTTGTAGATCACGTTGGACGGTTCTATAGCCTTGCTGTAGGGCATCACGGTGACGATTTTCCAGTATGTTTGGGGCATCTGAAAGACCGCAGCGAACGCCGATTCACCGAGCAGCACGTCGTTATCGAGAGCAAGCTGCTGGATATTCTCGCCCAGTTGCTCAACCGGATTCTCTAAATCTGCAAGGACCGCGGCGATAAGCTGCGCCTCACCACCCTCGATCTGGTAACTGTCGGCGGAGATCGTCGCGGCGAGTTTCGCATTATAAGCGCTGGATTGCGTTCCATTCGAAATAACACGGTCAATGGCCTTTTCGATGGCGGTGGCAAGGAGCTGGAACGTCGGCTGCTTTACGGCCAGGTCACCGACAGTGATGAATTCTTCTGTGCGTTTGCCGTGCGCGTCGGTGCCGTAGACTTTTGTCAGGTTTTCGTCCGGGAATGCGAGGAACTTACCGTTACGGTCTACCGCGAAGGCGTAGCCGCCGAACGATTGCGAAACGCTGCCAAGGAAGGCATGCAGGCCTTCAAGTTTAAGATCTACCGTGGATACACCGTAAAACTGGCCGTTTCGGTGCATAGGTACCGTGACGGTTACCATGGGTTGATAGGAGTAGGGGTCCATGTAGGATTTAGACCAGAAGGCTTTGCCGGAACTCAGGTGCTTCGCCGGCACGTACCACTCCTCGTGATGGTAGCCCGGACCTTGCGGATCATTGTAGTCGTCATAGTACTGCAAGATGCCCTCGTTATTACGCCCCCAAAAGAAACTGCGGCGCTCGATTTTGGCGTCGTATTGATAAGGTGCCGGCCATAACCCGCCTCCCGCTATAAAGGACTCGGATCCCTCGTAGTTCATAACGTGTTCAGTGAGCTCTTTGTGGAGCTCATTGTCGGGCGGGAGCTTCTCTCCTAAATTGGCTAGAGCAGCGGCAAGGGATTCAGCGAGCGCGATTCGGCGACCCAATTCTGAGACGATGTTTTGTCCCGAAAGAATGACTTCTCGATAGGCCTGTTTTTCCAACAGGCTTTTTCCGACTGTCGAGAAAACGCCAAGAATAACGACGAGAATAAACAAGAATGAAACGGTGAATAAGACGGGGATTTTAAACTGGAGACTGTGCCAAAAATGTCGCATAAGGCTACCTTGCGTTGACTCGGTCTTTAGGAAGTGACAAATAGCCGAAATTCTATTCAATGACATGGGTAGGGGTGGGCCAAGTGTAGCGGATACACTGTAACCTCTCAAGAAGATATTTCCATCGTATGCGGCGACTAAGGGCCACGGAAAAAAATAATTATCCAACCTTGCTAGTCTTTTCACTCAGCTTCTGCGCTACGGCAAGTGTTACATATTTCAATATGCGCCACTTGTCGCGCCTTGAATCTGAAAAATCCGGAGCAATTATTGGATAATTATTATTTTCCGCGGCCCTAACTGAGTCAATGCTAGGCGCCGGCCGAGCCCGCGAGGCGGGATGCCCGCATTTTATCCATGGATTTTTTTCATGAACGCGCCGTGGCCGATTAGGCGAACTCCAAAAATGTAATACATCAATTCATGCGCAGTACGCGAATTTTAAGTTGGGAAAGACGGATTTATTTTGCGAGGCTGCTCACACTTTTATTAATAACTCATCAAAACTGCTTTTTTGCTACCGATTTCCCCTCTAGGTGCAGCGAACAATGCTGCGATTCGAAAAAAAACTGTCAGGGGGCGTTACGGCAGGTTGATGGACACGGCAGGCAAAGCATCTCAGCTTCTGGGGATCGTATTGGGGGCAGCGTTAACCGGTTTGGCTTCCCAGGCACAGGGATCGCCGTTGGCCGCTCCGATCGTGAGTCACTCCAAACAACCCGATGGCACCGCCATTAACTTGCAGCAAAAAGGAAACGCTGACGCCGTTTGGTTTGAGACCTTGGACGGTTACACGGTTCTAAAAAATGAGCAACAACAATGGGTCTATGCGACAGAAAAAGACACGAATCTTGAGAAGGCGTTAAGCCAGCCGTCGTCCATTGTTGCCAGTGACTTGGTTGTGGGGAGTGTCGACCCACTCGAAGCCGGGTTAGAAAAGCACCTCACAGGTCGACCGAAACAACATGATCACGGTTCACTCAGCGGACATAAGGCGGTTACCGGTAGAAATCCCGTGGCAACATTGACCGGCGTCGTTCCCTTAATTGTGATATTAGGCTATTACGACGATGCGCTAGGTGCGCCCAATTGCACGCGTTGCGCGACTACCCATCCAGACGCGTTCCAGCAACTGATTTTCTCCAACGCAGATAGCGTTACGAGCGTAGCCAACTATTTCGACGAAGTATCACAAGGCGCGCTTACGATTGAGCCGGTAGAAGAGAGCAACGGCACGGGCAACGACGGCGTCGTGGGATGGCTGCGTTTAGGCGCGACGACACCCGAATCCACGGCGATGACCACATCGGCCTACAAATCCAATCGCATTGCCGCAGACGCAATTTTGGGGGCGATGGCTTATGTGGATTTTACAGTCTATGACAGCAACGACGACGGCAACGTAACCAGTAACGAGTTGGGTATTATCGTGGTGCTAGGCGGTTACGAGGCCTCCTACGGACAGACCGAGAGTGGCCAAACGTTATCGGACGACCCCGATTCGCCACGAATCTGGGGTCAGTCCCGCAGCTTCGTTACTTCTTCGAGCGGTGTCGCCGTACCGAAGCAAACGGAAAATGGTCGAACCGTCTCTATTAATACCGCGCGGAATGGAATGACGTATAGTGTCTTGGGTGAACTCCACGGCAGCCATTCTTCCACAATGGGAATTATCACCCATGAACTGGGACATTCCGTCTTCGGCTTGCCCGACTTATACGATATAAATGGCGCCAGCTATGGGGTAGGGGGGTGGTCTCTTATGGGGTTTGGCTCTTGGGGTAAAACCAGCCTAGACAACTTTCCTGGCGAGACTCCAGTCCTATTGGACGCCTGGTCCCGTGTGGCATTAGGTTGGATCGAGCCCAGCACGCCGGACAATGGGGCCGTCGCCCTCCTTTATGCGAGTGGGCAGCACAATGGTAACGTAATCAAGCTGCCCACGGACAACGCCAACGAGTATTTTCTGATAGAGAACCGCCAAAGTAACGGTTATGATCGGGGGCTTGCCTACCTGATCTACACAGAGGACTTCGGAGGGCTGGCCGTTTGGCATATCGATGACGGGGTCGGCGTTGCAGGTTTGAACAATGATAACGCTAAGGCCTCCCATAAACGCGTTGATTTGATCGCCGCAGTCGGTGACGAGAAATTGGACAACAAAACGAGCTACGGGCAAGCCAGGAACTTATTCTACGAAGGTAACGCGACGGCGCTCAGCGCAGATTCGGACCCTAGCACTAACCTGTATAGCGGCAGTGGTAGCGGTGTGGCGCTCTCGGAAATTTCTCATTCCGATGTTTCGATGACGTTCAAAGCCTTTTATACCGCAGATCCCCAAATCTTTTCAAATACATCCTCGACGGGTACGGCAAGCGCCGTGCGCTCGGCGCAAGACAGCAGCGCTGCAAGCGGTGGTGGCGGCGGAGTTTTCAATCCTCTTGTCTGGTTGACGGCGCTGCTTGCTGCACCGAGATTGACGCAGCGCCGCTCGCCCGCATGTCCCGCACGATCCACGCGATCTTAAAAAGCGGACAGCGATCAGCAATAAGCTTTCAGCTCTTGTTGTCCAACGGTATTCGGCACCACTCGTCCAACGCGTTGATTTATGTACGCTGACCGCTGACGGCTTTTCTTAGGTTGGTACTCGATCTTCTTGGGTAACTGCGTCCCGCGTTGCGGTCAGGGGCGGGAGCACGACTGCACGAACGACGCACATGGATGTGCTAGTGTCACGAGAGGGCAGGAGCCCGAAGTGACTGCAGGAAGTAGAATTGCGTCGGGAACGGCAATCGAGGACGCGGTAGCTTTACGCTATCTGCGTTCACTTCGGGCGCCTGCCCTCTCGTGACGCTAGCCCGTATCTCTGCGATCACGCCGCGCTAATGCCTCGAAACCGGTATAATGGTGTCGCAGCTTATAATAAAATTACGAACGTTGGGGCTAAGCGATGACGACAAAAGAGGAGGAAGGGGTGTACTCTCATGGTACGGTGCCCGCCACGGGGATATTGTTAACCAACCTGGGCACGCCTGATGCGCCAACGGCGGAGGCGTTACGCCGCTACTTAGGCGAATTCTTATGGGATCCCCGTGTAGTGGAAATTCCAAGGCCATTGTGGTGGCTGATACTTCACGGCGTGATTCTCCGCACTCGCCCAGCAAAGTCCGCTGAAGCCTACCAAAAGGTTTGGACGGATGAGGGGTCACCGTTACTGGTTTATGCTCGGCGTCAAAAAGAGGCGCTTCAACGGGCGTTGGCGGAGCGCTTCGCAGGTCCTGTAGAAGTCGCGCTGGGGATGCGTTACGGGCGCCCATCGATCGCGCACGCGCTCCAACAATTAAAGCAGGCTCATTGTCAGCGTATTGCGGTGCTACCGCTTTATCCCCAGTACTCGGGTGCGACGACGGCCTCATCTTTTGACGGTGTTGTTGGTGAGTTGAAACGATGGCGGTGGCTGCCCGAGCTTCGCATGGTTAACCACTATCATGACGATTCAGGTTATGTTCAATCCCTAGCCTCGAGCGTCAGGGAATATTGGGCTGAAAACGGTTCTACAGATCTTCTATTCTTTTCCTTCCATGGAATGCCCAAGCGTACCTTACTGGCGGGCGATCCGTATCATTGTCACTGCCAAAAAACCGCGCGTCTCGTGGCCGAAGCATTACAGCTCTCGACCGAGCAGTGGCGCGTCGTGTTTCAATCTCGTTTTGGTCGAGAGGAATGGTTAAGGCCGTATGCCGACGAGACCTTGGCCTCACTTCCGAAAGAGGGTGTGAAACGCGTCGATGTCATCTGCCCAGGCTTTTCCGCTGATTGCTTGGAGACGCTCGAAGAAATGGCGATGCAAAATCGCGATACATTTCGAGACGCTGGGGGTGAGCAATACCGCTATATTCCAGCCCTAAATGATCGTGCCGATCATATCACTGCTCTCGCGGACCTCATTATGCGCCACGTCCAAGGTTGGCCGGAGGTGGAGTCGACCGAGAGCGCGCAAGACATCGCACGTGCCTTGGGCCAAAGTCGCGAACGAGCGCTTGGCATGGGGGCGGAGCGCTGAGGGCTAGGATATCGAGAGTGTTTCCACCCGGCAACCCCGGCTATCGCATTCAAGTACGCTGCCTTGGTGATACCAATCACCTAACACGATTCGTTTCGCTGACTTTTTATCGAGGCTGAATTCGTGGCTGCCAGGGCGGTGCGTATGGCCGTGGATGAGTTGGGTAACGCCGTGTTCGCGCATCAACGTCTCGATGGCATTTTGATTGGCGTCCATGATTTCTTCCGTCTTCTCTCCCATCCGTTTGAGGCTTTCGGCTCGATAATTGGCCGCTGTTTCTATCCGGTCTTCGGGGCATAGCGCAAGGAACTGTTGCTGCGCAACCGGATTACGAACATGTTTTCGAAACGCTTGGTACTCCACATCGTCAGTGCATAGTAGATCGCCGTGGGTGAGGACGGTAGGGATTCCGTATAGATCGATCACAATGGGGTCGGTAATCAGTTGGCAACCGGTGGCGTCGGCAAAGTCTTGGCCGATAAGAAAATCACGGTTGCCGTGCATTATGTGGACTGGGATATCGGCTTCCGTAGTTCTACGTAATGCTTCGACAGCGGTCGGGTAATAGTTAGGGGATAGATCGTCACCCAACCAAATGTCGAAAAGGTCTCCAAGTATGTATAATGCTTCGGCGCGACGCGCGGTATCGGCAAGGAAGTTTTCGAATAGGGAAATAATATCGCGACGTTCGTGAGAAAGATGGAGATCCGAAATAAATAAAGTCGTCATTATAGGCTATACATGTTTATTGGATACCCAACCAAACTAAAAATGCCTGTAGCAAAGCATATGTACCCGCCCTGTTGCGGTAGATACTTCGGCAGAAATAGCGATCAACTCCGCCCTTGAATCGATATTGTCCAGGGACGAAATGTGATGTCGCCTTAGCATCGATAGCGCTCAAATACGACCGCGTATCAAAACACACTGTATGGTACGAGCCACTGTCGACAATTTCTCCTGGAAAAACGGCGACTTCGCGGCCCTTGTCGTTAGGGCTCGCGAAAAAAAACTTACGATTTTCGCATCCCATCTTTTGGGCCATCTTTGAACAATCCTCAATCGCAAAAACCTCGAATTAGCCGGGCTAGTCCTGCGGTTTCGCTCAATCGGATTGTCCAAATCTGACCCAAATCTGGGCGCGAAAAATACGAAGTTATTTTTTCGCGAGCCCTTATTCTGTATTTTCTCCCGTGATCACGTTCATCGCGTTGATCGAAACGGTCTCACGCGGTACGTCGGAGCGGAAGGGGCCCTGTGGTCCCGTCGGGGTGTTACGTATTTTATCGACGACCTCCATTCCCTCAACGACTTGGCCAAACACGGCATAACCCCACTCTCGCTGTGTTTTCGATTTAAAGTTCAAGAAGCTGTTGTCTACGACATTGATAAAGAATTGAGCTGTTGCTGAATGTGGATCAGATGTTCGGGCCATGGCGATGGTTCCCTTTGTATTTTTCAGCCCATTATGGGCTTCATTCTTGATGGGGTCCCGGGTGGTTTTTTTTTGCAGGTTTTCGGTGAATCCGCCGCCCTGAATCATAAAGTTACCGATAACCCGATGGAAAATTGTGCCGTTATAGAAACCGTCATTGACGTAGGTTAGAAAGTTATCCACGGTCACGGGTGCCTTGTCGCGATTAAGTTCTAGAACAAAGTCACCTAAGCTTGTTTCCACCAGCACACGAGGACGGTTTGTCTCCTCAGCGAGGGTAGTGTTCATGACTACAGCGCATGCGAGCGCCAGCAGTATCCGAGTGATTTTCATTTGGGCCATCTTTGTTTCCTTGGCGAGTCTGAAGGAATTTGTGAATAATTATAATGATATTGTGTTTCTATGCGGTGGAAAAGGACGTCGGCGTTTTGTGGTTTGGGTGGCTTTCCGTTACTATTGCGAACCATTAATCTCGGCTCTCGGCTCGCGCCCTCTCTTCCATGGGCGTGACCAGGGCTCCTCATAATCTCCGCCAAAGTGTAACTGCAAGCGCGTGTTAGAACAGGTGTATTGAACTCATGGTACAAATTTATAACAGTCTAACGGGACAGAAAGAATATTTTACTCCTGTTGAACCGGGTAAAGCACGCATGTATGTGTGTGGCATGACTGTTTATGACTATTGCCACGTGGGTCATGCCAGGGTCATGGTCGTCTTTGACGTCGTTGCGCGTTATCTCCGTTGGAGAGGGTACGATGTGACCTATGTGCGCAATATAACAGACATCGACGACAAGATAATTAAGCGTGCCGCGGATAACGCGGAACCTGCAAGTCAATTGACAGAGCGCTATATTGACGCCATGCACGAAGACGCCACAGCGTTGGGTGTTTTGCCCCCCGATGTTGAACCCCGCGCCACCGAATCGATGGCGGAAATCGTTACTATGGTGCGGACGTTGCTAGACAACGGGTATGCCTACCAGGGCGCCAATGGGGATGTTTACTACGATGTGAGTCGATTCGCGCCCTACGGAGCGCTGTCGCGAGAGAGCCTCGATGACCAGCGGGTGGGGGCGCGTGTTGAAGTCGATGAGAATAAGCATGATCCCTTGGATTTTGTGCTCTGGAAAGCAGCGAAACCCGGCGAGCCCAGTTGGGAGTCGCCTTGGGGACCGGGGCGGCCCGGCTGGCACATCGAGTGCTCGGCGATGTCGACGCGTTGTCTCGGGAACCACTTCGATATTCACGGCGGCGGTATCGATTTAAAATTCCCGCATCACGAGAATGAGATTGCTCAGAGTGAAGCGGCAACGGGCCACAAGTTCGTGAACGTATGGATGCACAATGGATTCGTCCAAATCGATGAAGAGAAAATGTCCAAGTCGTTGGGTAATTTCTTTACTGTGCGCGAAGTGTTGGGTCAATATTCCCCGGAAGTGGTGCGTTATTTTATTCTTGCGAGTCATTATCGGAGTCCCCTTAACTATTCTACTGAGAATTTGGAGCAAGCGGGGGCGGCGCTTGACCGGTTTTATACGGCTTTGCGGGATGCTCCAGCGGCGGCAGCGGACGGCGACGAGACCTTTTGCCAGCGATTTCAAGCAGCCATGGACGACGACTTCAATACTCCGGAAGCGCTCTCTGTGTTGTTCGATGCGGTGCGAGAACTAAACCGCGCCAAAACCAGCGGCGACGCGCAACGCGCGGCCGGGTTGGTGGCGTCGTTAAGAACGTTGGGTGGGACGCTAGGAATTTTGCAGGGGGATCCCGAACAGTTCCTAAAGGGAACGGCTCAAACCCAATCCGGTATTTCTGAAGTGGATATAGAAGGATTAATTGCAGAACGCGACGAGGCGCGAAGGAATAAAGACTGGGCCGAGAGTGATCGTATTCGAGATGAGCTTCAAGCCCACGGTATTACGCTAGAGGACGGCACTGGTGGGACGCGCTGGCGAAAGGGTTAGCCTGCATTCCTCACCATGACGGGCGAAAGATTGCCCCGAGCCAGGTCCCCGGGGCGTTGTCTTAGCCGTGACGACTACGTTTCGACTTAATGGGTAGGTAATTGGGTTTTGAAGCGTCTGCTTCATCGAGCAGTTTCGTCAGGTTGTCCTCCGCCGCGGAGTGACCTTGCGTTGATGCTTTAAGGAACCATTTAATGGCCGATTTTTTGTTCTTAGATACCGCTAATCCCTCGGCGTACATCACACCCAAGTTGTACTGCGCCTCAGCAAAACCTTGGGTCGCTGCTTTATCAAACCATTCAAACGCAGAGTAGTAGTTTTGTTCCAGGCCCAGGCCATTGAGGAACATGGCACCAAGAGTGGTTTGGGCTTGAGCGTTACCGTTTAAAGCGGCTTGTTCAAACCAATCCAGGGCTTTATCTAAGTCCTTCGCGACGCCTTGCCCTGAGAAATAAATAACGCCCATGTTATTTTGTGCTTCGGCCATCCCTTGCTCTGCGGCGGCGCGGTACCATTGAGCGGCTCTTGCGTCACTTTTCTCGACACCCAGTCCTTGGGAGTAGAGGATGCCCAAATTAAACTGCGCATCGGCGACTTTCTGTTCGGCGGCTTTGGCGAACCATTCTGCGGCTGTCCCGAAGTCTTGCTTAACGCCAACGCCTTCGGTGTAGAGGGCGCCAAGGGCGAACTGAGCTTCCGGGTGCCCGGCTTGCGCGAGGTCATTCCAGATCTTTAAGGCGTGTTCGTAGTTGCCCCGATAATATGCGCTCCACCCTTCAATGATCTCGGCGGCATGGGCGAAAAATGTAGAAAAAGTGAGGAAAGCACCTAGGCAAATGGCTGCAGAATTGGGGTGAAAACGTTTACTCATAAGTCGCTCCGGTAGGTTTCGTTTCACTTTGCTTGATCTCAGCCAATATTCCCGTGGTTTCCTGGTGGGCTTTAGCTCGAAATCTCTATGTCAGGATTATCGGCCGCCATCAGTTGCCTCTTTAGGGTTCTCAAACGTCCTGGCTTAAGTTTTTGGAATCAACTCGACGAAAAACTCGGATTTCGCCATTCGCGTTGCCCATTCCGGGCGCGCCAGGCTCGAGTTAGTAAACAATCGAGATGAGCCTAACGAATTGATATATTAAAAAAATCGAAAGCAGGGACGGAGTCGATAGTGTGAGACGGAAAGCGCAATACCGTCTCCTCTCGCATAGCAAAGATTGGCTGCGTACCGTACGCCCGAGTAATGGTTTAACTATAAACGCGATGACGAGGTATCGACTGTGACAAAATACCTGAGAGTACGAGACAAAAAACCGTTACGGAGGACGCGTCTATTGAGACTCGTTTGGCGAAATGCGGGTTAGCTGTGCAATTTTCCGTACGCAAACAGGGTATTTTGCAACAATGTGGCCACTGTCATTGGGCCAACTCCGCCGGGTACTGGAGTAATCCATGCCGCTTTTTGCGCGGCGATATCATATTCAACATCGCCTACGAGCGTACCGTCCTCTTGTCGGTTGATTCCGACGTCGATCACCGACGCGCCGCCCTTGATCCACTCCCCTTGAACGATGCCCGGTTTGCCTACGGCGACCACTAACAAGTCGGCGCGGCTCACATGCTGTGCGAGGTCTCGGGTAAAGCGGTGACATGTCGTAACGGTACACCCAGCTAACAATAACTCGAGCCCCATGGGACGCCCGACAATATTGGATGCGCCAACAATGACGGCGTTCGCGCCCATTAAGGCCTGATTGGTATGGTTAAGTAGCGTTATTATTCCCGCCGGGGTACAGGGACGTAACAGGGGTAAGCGTAGTGCTAGCCGACCGATATTATAGGGGTGAAAGCCGTCGACGTCTTTGTCCGGTCGAATACATTCGATGATTGTCTCAGTGTCGATATGGGGCGGGAGTGGTAGTTGAACCAGGATCCCATCGATTTCCGGGTCCTCATTCAGCTTGCCGATAAGCGCTAACAGCTCCGGTTGAGAGATATTAAACGGCAGGTCGAAAGACTTCGAAGCAATACCCGCTTCCGCGCAAGCTCTTCGTTTGTTTGCAACATAAATCTCTGACGCAGCATCGTTGCCCACAAGCAGAACGGCCAGGCCTGGCGGGCGTCGACCGCCGCCTACGTATTGGGCAACGCTTTCCTTTATGGATTGGCGAATGGATGCGGCAATGGACTTGCCGTCGATAACATTTGCGCTCATAAATGGCTAAGTTCTTCCCTCCGGAAGGGCGTATTGTTGTTATTCAGCACTGACAAGGGCCGTATTGTAACGATTTCGAGCGGTTATGCCAAAAGTTCGTTGCCGATATAGGGCGCTCTTTTTGCCTTCAGCGCGGTCGAGCGAACGCACTAATGCGGCGAAGTCACGTTTAACCCGAAGTCCGTTACGTTGTCTCAGTGACGTTCCGCGTACATGGGGACCAGCTTCGCTCGAACGCCTTTATTTTTAACACAAAGCGAGTACTGCGCGTCCCTGCGGTTGACGTTATCCGAATTTCGCCCGCCCTACCCGATGTTTTGGAGAAGTGTAGGGCGCTATACGGTATTGAAATATCGTGATGTTTACCTTACAAAAAGAAAAGTAAAGCGGTGGTGCGCTGAGCCCTTACCGAACGGAGTTACTCGATGCCAAGTATCCCCCATGACGATAATAGTGAGTTGATGGTAATATGTACAAGGTATTAGGGTTTCGTTCCAGGGAATGCCTATTGCCGTTTGTTTTGACTTCCACATTGTTGGCCCCACTGTGTCGTTGTCCATGGAGTGTGGCTCGGTAGCGATAGTCGCGCATGGGCCTGGCGCATTGGCGTAAGGAGTATTTCATTGGGTGCGAAAACACTGTATGACAAACTTTGGGATGCTCACGTTGTTCGAGAGAACGACGATGGGATCTGCTTGATTTACATTGACCGCCATTTGATTCACGAAGTGACCTCACCACAGGCGTTCGAGGGCCTGCGTTTGGCGGAACGCAGTCCATGGCGCAGAGAGGCCAATTTAGCGGTTCCCGACCACAATGTGCCGACCACTGACCGGAGCCAAGGTATCGCTGATCCGGTATCGCGTCTGCAAGTGGAAACCTTGGATAAAAACTGTGCTGAGTTCGGAATAACGGAGTTTAAGATGGACGATCCGCGTCAGGGTATTGTCCATGTGATCGGGCCGGAGGAAGGCGCAACGTTGCCTGGAATGACCGTTGTATGCGGGGACTCGCATACGTCGACGCACGGCGCGCTGGGGGCGCTGGCCCACGGCATCGGAACATCTGAAGTCGAACACGTGTTGGCCACTCAGTGCCTCATTCAAAAGAAATCTAAAAACATGCTGGTCAGCGTTGACGGTGATCTAGGGCATGGTATCAGTGCAAAAGATATTGTTTTGGCCATCATCGGCGAGATTGGAACCGCTGGTGGAACGGGCTACGCGATAGAGTTTGGCGGAAGCGCAATCGAAGCCTTGTCCGTTGAAGGGCGTATGACCGTGTGCAATATGGCGATTGAAGCTGGCGCCCGTGCCGGGATGGTCGCTGTCGACGACAAGACGACTGAGTACGTGCGAGGTCGGCCTTACGCGCCCAAGGGTGACGTTTGGGAACAGGCCGTGACGGCGTGGAAGAAACTACATAGTGACGTGGAGGCGAGGTTTGACCGAGTCATTCAGCTTGACGCGAGCAAGATTGCTCCCCAGGTCACGTGGGGAACAACGCCCGAAATGGTAGTCCCCGTGGGTGGACGGGTGCCAAACCCAGAGGATGAGGGTAACGTTGTGAAACGCGAGGGTATGCAGCGCGCGTTACGGTATATGGGGCTGCAGGCCGGCACGCCCATTGGCGAGATCGCGCTGGATAAGATCTTTATCGGATCGTGTACGAATTCTCGGATTGAGGATTTGCGTGTCGCCGCTGATGTCGTGCGCGGACGCAAGGTGGCGACGAGCGTGAAACAAGCGCTAATCGTTCCCGGCTCGGGCCTGATCAAGCGACAGGCCGAACAGGAAGGGTTAGATAAAGTGTTTATGGAGGCGGGTTTTGAGTGGCGCGAGCCCGGATGTTCGATGTGTCTTGCGATGAATGCAGACCGACTCGAAGCAGGCGAGCGCTGCGCGTCGACGTCTAATCGAAACTTTGAAGGTCGGCAAGGCCACGGTGGCCGCACACATTTAGTGAGCCCGGCAATGGCGGCCGCCGCGGCGGTCACGGGACATTTTGTTGATGTGAGAGCGTTGTTATAACGCGACATCGTGTTTTGCTCCGCAGCGAGAATTTTTTAAAGTAACAGGGATAAATGGAGTCTTTTAAACGTTTAACGGGACTTGTGGCGCCGATCGATCGCTCTAATGTTGATACCGACGCTATTATTCCGAAGCAGTTCTTGAAGTCCATTAAGCGGACAGGATTCGGGCCAAATTTGTTTGACGAATGGCGCTATTTGGATCATGGCGAACCCGACATGGACAACAGTCAAAGGCCCGTAAATCCAGATTTCGTTCTCAATCTACCGCGGTACCAGGGGGCAACGATTCTGTTAGCGAGAGAGAATTTTGGTAGTGGTTCCTCTCGAGAACACGCCCCGTGGGCATTGTTGGATTACGGGTTTCGCGTGATTATTGCACCCAGTTTCGCAGACATCTTTTTTAACAATTGTTTTATAAACGGAATCCTTCCTATTACACTTGACGAATTAGCGGTGGATAGGTTATTCGCTGATGTGGCGCTCAACGAAGGTTACACGCTTACTGTAGATTTGGAGACGCAAACTATATCGTTGCCTAATGGTGACACCATGAACTATAAGGTTGACGTCTTTCGGAGACATTGTTTGCTTCACGGACTAGACGACATTGCTTTAACCCTGCAGTATATAAAGGAGATCAAAGCGTACGAGCGACGCCGTCGGGTTGAAGCCCCGTGGCTTTTCCCCGAGGAAGGCCTGTGAGTATGACGACAATAAAAATAGCAATCGTGCCGGGGGACGGTATTGGTCCAGAGATCGTTTCAGAGGCCGTGAAAGTGCTGAGCTGTTTGCGTCGCGAGTTTGGGCTGGAAATTGAGCTGGAGGAAGGTCTGATCGGTGGTGTGGCCTATGATGAGACGGGTTGTCCTCTGCCGGATAAGACGCTCGCGTTGGCTCGCGAAGCTGATGCAGTATTGCTTGGCGCCGTGGGCGGGCCAAAGTGGGAATCGTTAGATATACAGGTTCGGCCGGAAAAGGGGTTGTTAGGGATACGCTCGGCGCTTGGTTTATTTGCAAACTTACGGCCGGCTATTCTGTACCCACAGCTTGCCGATGCCTCTACGCTTAAAGCGGATGTGGTTTCCGGTCTCGATATACTGATCGTAAGAGAACTCACGGGCGGGATCTACTTTGGCCAACCGCGGGGCGTGCGTACGTTGGAGACTGGGGAACGCCAGGGCTTTAACACGCTCGTTTACAGTGAGTCTGAAATTCGCCGAATCGGAAAGGTCGCTTTTGATATCGCGCGTAAGCGCGGTAGGCGCGTTTGTTCGGTGGATAAGGCTAATGTGTTGGAATGCACCGAACTGTGGCGTGAGGTTATGTCTGAGTTCGGAATGCGGAATAGCGACGTAGAATTAACTCACATGTATGTCGACAACGCCGCTATGCAACTGGTTCGCGCTCCTAAACAGTTTGACGTGATCGTGACGACCAATATGTTTGGGGATATTCTTTCCGATTGCGCCGCGATGTTAACGGGCTCCATTGGCATGTTGCCATCGGCGTCCCTAGATCAAAACGGCAAGGGGATGTATGAACCCATTCACGGTTCGGCGCCGGATATCGCGGGACAGGGTGTGGCGAATCCGCTGGCCACCATCTTGTCCGTAGCGATGATGCTACGCTATTCCTTGGATCGCGAAGATTTGGCGTCGCGGATAGAAAAAGCAGTACGTGATACACTAGACCAGGGGCTACGCACCCCAGATATTTATACGGAAAAAATGACCAAGGTTGGGACGGCTCAAATGGGCGATGCTGTCGTTTTTGCTCTCGCCAACCAAACGTAACTATAACAAAAAAACCAAAACGCCATAAGCTCCATACGGCTTTGTTTTCAAAAGGGTACGTTTGTAGAAAACGGCTAGTATGTGGGGTTGGCACAGATGTCGCTGACAACCCAGACCTTCAGAGTTCGAATGGGGTAGGGTTGGCGTTTTATCGAAACCAAATGATGAGGGAAAATAAACTGCGTTCTGGTTTTCCTGCTGTGTGCTACCGTGGCGTTGGCTACGTTTTTCTTAATATCAAGTGGAAAGGGGGTATTTAAGCATGGGACCAGCAGTTGACGTGGCTGTCGTCGGCGCAACCGGGGCAGTGGGCGAAACCATGTTGTCAATATTGGCCGAGAGGGATTTCCCGGTTCGTAACCTATACCCGCTTGCTAGCCGGCGTTCAGCGGGCATCCGCGTGGAATTCAAGGGCCGCCAGGTAGTCGTTCAGGATCTGGCGGAATTCGATTTTTCCCAGGCTCAGATTGCGCTTTTTTCAGCCGGAGGCGGCGTTTCCGCCGAGTATGCGCCGTTAGCGGGGGCCGCGGGTTGCGTTGTAATCGACAACACCTCTCATTTTCGCTACGACGACGACGTGCCTTTGGTTGTGCCAGAAGTAAACCCGCATGCAATAGCGGGATATAAAGCCCGTAACATCATTGCAAACCCGAATTGCTCCACGATACAGATGCTAGTGGCGCTAAAACCTCTTTATGACGCCGTGGGTATCGAGCGGATAAACGTCGCGACGTATCAAGCCGTTTCCGGAACGGGCAAAGAGGCCATCAAGGAGTTGGCGGCCCAGACAGCTGCATTGTTAAATGCAAAGCCGGTGGAGGCTCACGTCTACCCTAAGCAAATTGCGTTCAACGTGTTGCCTCACATTGATGTATTTCAGGAAAACGGGTACACGAAAGAAGAAATGAAAATGGTTTGGGAGACGCAGAAAATTTTCGAGGACGCGAATATTCTGGTAAATCCAACGGCCGTGAGGGTTCCGGTTTTCTACGGGCACTCGGAGGCGCTGCACATTGAAACAAAGGAAAAAATTACCGCCGACCGTGCGAGAGGCATATTGGCAGAAGCCCCGGGGGTCGTTGTTTTAGACGAGCACAAGCCGGGAGGTTATCCCACGGCGGTCACGGAGTCGGCCGGAAAGGATGCCGTTTATGTTGGCCGGATTCGTGAGGATATCTCGTATGTTCGGGGTTTAGATTTATGGATCGTCGCCGATAACGTACGCAAAGGGGCCGCCTTAAATAGCGTCCAAATCGCTGAGCTGTTAATTAAAAACTATTTGAGCTAACGCTGTATCGTTCAAATAAGACGCTCTACGGACGTAGCATTTTGCATTGTGCAACGCGGCGTAAAGGAGTAACAAAGGTCGACTGAGTCACATGTTTGGAAAATATTCTCAGGTTATCGCTCCCACTAACCGTTACATAGACAGTTACGGACCAGGGAGGTTGAAAAAAGTCGTGCGTGCTCAAAAATCACTAATTGCGGGTGCTGGCCTCGGGCTGTTATGGTCCGTGGAGGCGTTTGGTTTGGGGCTTGGCGATATCGAACTCAAGTCGGGTTTAAATCAGCCGCTTGACGCAGAAATCGAGTTAGTAGCAGTAAAGCCCGATGAGCTCAATCAAATTAAGATTGATTTGGCTAGCGATTCGGCCTTTCTAACGGCTGGCGTAGAATACAGCTCCCTGTTGACTGAACTGGTCTTTTCCGTGCGGCAACGTGCCGACGGCGGAATCTATGTTCAAGTCACGACCCAAAAACCCGTAAAAGAGCCGTTTTTAGATTTCCTAATCGAGGCAAATTGGCCAACGGGTCGATTGCTCCGCGAATATACGCTATTGCTTGACCCACCCGTGTTTGTAGAAGAAAGCACGGCCGTGGTGGAAACGCCTGTTGCAGGCGCAGTGCCACAAGTTTCTCAAGTAAGTGAGGCAACGACACAAGTCACGGACGCGCTACCGGCCGCGCCGGCTCAATTACCTTTTGCTGAGTCGGTGTCCGTTGAGGCGCCCCAGCCTATAGCGCCAGCCAGCCAGCCTGATGACGCGAGTGTTGCAAGCGGTACTGCTATGCCTTCGGAGGTTGCCGGTACATACGGGCCTGTTAAGCCAAACGAGACGCTTTGGCAAATCGCCGACAAACTGGGCGGCAAACAATTCTATAGCATTGAGCAAGTCATGATGGGTCTCTATAAGACCAATCCTGAAGCCTTCATCAAGGAGAACATTAATAATCTCAAAGCGGGATATGTCTTGCGAGCTCCTGAAGAGGCCACTGTTACTGCGTTAGACCATAACGAGGCTGCCAAGCAGGCGCGGGCACACTACAGCGAATGGTTAGCGGCGAAGCGGTTGGCCAAAGCAGCGGCGGCTCAGGTTGCGAGCACGGAAGCGGGTTTGGCGGCACGTACCGACGTTGCTCCAGAGAGCGAAGCGAGCGCAACCGGGAGCGACGAGGCGCAGCTAAGACTTGTTAGTCCGGAAGAGGGCGCGGCCGCCGGAGGGTTAGCTGCCGAGGGTGGCGAAGGCGTTTCGGACACCGATTTAGCGCTGGCCATGGAAACGGCCGAGGCGGTTAAAGTAGAAAACGAGGAGCTTCGGACTCGAATCGCGTCGTTGGAAGAACAGCTGACCATGATGGAGCGTTTGGTTACGCTTAAAGATGATGCGTTAGTGGAATTGCAGCGGCACCTGGGTTCAGAGCCGACGGAGCACGAGCCAAGCGGCGAAGTTCGAGAGGAGATAGCCGCGGATGAAACGCCATTATCGGCGGTGACAGAGGAAGTCGACGTCGCCCAGGTCGATGAAAATGCTCAACCGGCGGTTGCGCCGCCGGTTACGGCGAAGAAGCCGCCGGTCGTTGCGGTCGAAGAGCCTGTGGTTGACGATTCATGGACGAGTATATTGGCAGACTGGAGAGTGTTAGCCGTTGGCATAGGCGTGTTGCTTCTCCTTGGGGCTATCGTATGGACGATCGTCCGACGTCGTCAGGCTAGCGAGGAGGAATTCGAAGACGCGTTTGCCACGCCGCCCGAGTTTGCTGTGGCTGAGACCGCCGAAGCGGTGGCCGTCACGCAGGAGGCAGCGGAAGTGTCGGGTCCGGAAGAGCCGGCATTTGCAAATTTAGAGGAGCAAGATGCCAGTGGGCTTGACGCATTGGAAGCAGACGAAGCTGAAATCGATCCTGTTGCTGAAGCGGAGGTTTATCTTGCGTACCGACGGTTTCAACAGGCGGAAGAGTTAATAAAGCAAGCGCTCCAGAATGAACCAACCCGTCACGATCTTCAGCTGAAGTTGCTAGAAATTCATTTTGGTGCCGGCAATAAAGAGTCCTTCGAAGCGCAAGCGGAGGCATTCTATGCACTTCTCGGTGGCGAAGAGGGTGCGCTATGGGGCAAAGTCGAGGAGATGGGGCACGAGTTGTGTCCCGAACATCCGCTCTTTGGTGGCAGCGCCCCCGCAGTAGCGGCTCTTGGCGCCGGGGATGTGTCATTCGCGGGGACCTCGGAATTTCAGCCGGAGCAGTCGGTGGAGGACGCAGCGTCGTTTCTTGGAGGCTTGGAGCAAGCGGAGAGCGAAGTTGCCGCGGCCCACCCTGGTGAAATGGAGTTCGAAGACACCTCGGCAGTGGATGCGCTATCGACTGAGGCGCTACGTGAAAGCGACGAAGGATTGGCCACCGGCGTGGCGCCATTTGAGACCACGGAGGTCGAGTCAACTGCTCAAGCGGATCAGGACATGGATGAACTGGCGTCGATACTGGAAGGACTCGACGAGGTTGCAGCAAGCGAGCGTGAGGCGGACAATATCGTCGAGTTCGAAGCCGGTCTTGGGCAGGGGGCGGATGTTCTACGCGATAGCGACAACGCCGAAATCGCGGAAAGTCAGCGGCCCACGGAAGAGAGCAAAGAAAGTGCCGAGAATAGCATCGAGTTCAATATCGGCCCGGTGGATCTAAACGAACTCGCGAAAGAGAGTGTGGAGGACGAAGCCAAGGAAGAGGTCGTCGCATCGCTCAACACGTCGGCTACCGAAAGTACGAAGGCGGGTGATCGTGAAACAAGGCGACTGGCTGAAAATGCGGTGGCTGGCGAAGCGGAGGAACTCGACTTTACTGTCAACTTGGACGAAACCGACCTCAATCTAGAGGAGGAAGCTCAACTTGATCAAGACGACATACTTACGGCGGAAACCGGTGAGATTGAAGAGGTTTTTACCGGTTTGGAAGATATCGACCTTGGCGAGGAAGGAGAATATCTGTTCGCGAATTCCGACACAGTGGGAACGAAGCTCGATTTGGCTCGAGCCTACATCGACATGGACGACCGCGACGGCGCCAGAGGAATATTAGAAGAGGTGCTCGAAGAGGGCAGTGACGATCAGAGGCAAGTGGCCGAGGAGATGATGCAGAAGATTGGGTGATCCGTTTCATCCCGTTATTCGGGTCATTAGTCTCATCGTCCTAAGCACCTGCGTCTCGCTCGGTGGCGTACTCGATCTCTTGGTGGCTGTCGCCATTATGGGATACTTTTATTGGATTTGCGCCGCGGCCTGTTTACGTGCAACCCGTAAACTACTCCGCCGCATGCGGTGGTTCTTTCTATCGATCCTAATTCTCTATTTCTGGTTTACCCCGGGACAGGTGGTCGAAACTACGAGCTTTTTCGCGTCGTGGCTACCCACAATGGAAGGCCTAGAAGAGGGTCTCTTGCGGGTTGGCGCATTGGTTACGATTATCCTCGCGGTGAGTTTGTTGTTGCAAACGACCAATCGCGATCAGCTGCTTGGTGCAATTTATTGGTTAGTTGGGCCTCTGGCATTTTTCGGCGTTTCGCGTGAGCGGGTCTCGGTTCGGATGACCTTGGCGTTGGAGGGGGTTGCTCAAGCCCAAGCCGCGATCTCTGAAGCGCGTCAAAATACCGCCAAGCAAGTGGTGAATGTCACGACGCGTTTCGGGGCAATCACCGGGGAATTGCTTTGCCAGGTTATCGAGCGCGCTGAGCGCACACCTCCAGGGACGATCACCCTTCTCGATGAGAAAGCTCCTCCGCTGTATCAGTGGTTGTACCCGCTTTGTTTAGTGCTCACGTTCTGGGCGTTAGACTGAATCACATCCCCGCCATTACCCAATTTCGCCGCCTTTTTGGAACTAGCCCGCATTTTTCACCAGGACGGACGATGATCGCGCAGAGATTTGCTTTCACGCAGGGTTTTCTGAATGAGAGGAATACACGGTGTATTTCCGAGTGAAGAAAACCGTGCGTGGAAACAAAGATCAAGCGAGGGCGGCCGGAACTGGTGAGAGATGCGGGCTAGCCCGCATCTCTAACAGGACGGGGCGGTTACTGAGGAGCCGAGAGCCGTCATCACCCGTCCTGGTGAGAGATGCCGGCTAGCCGGGTTTTTAACACAATACCGGCCAGAGGCGGAAGAGTGAGACTGACAGAGTAAGGTTGATTCATCCATGGCAGCGTTTCGGCAACGATTTCTCCTGCATTGCCGAGGTTCCCGCCGCCATAATACTGAGAGTCAGAGTTCAATACCTCGCGGTAGTGCCCTGGCGATGGTAGGCCTAAGCGGTAGTCTACTCGCGGCAGCGGTGTGAAATTCAACGCCACAACAGCAAAACCGTTGTCGTCTTTACGTAAATAGCTTAGAACGGATTGAGGCGCATCGTGGCAATCAATCCACTGAAAACCCTGGTAATCAAAGTCGAAAAAATGAAGCGCTGTTTCCTCTTTGTATAATTTATTGAGATCTGTAAGCAACTTTTGAACGCCTTGGTGGTAGGAGTACTCCAAAACATGCCAGTCTAGCGCGGACTCGCAATTCCATTCTTTGCCTTGACCAAATTCGCAACCCATGAAAAGAAGTTTCTTGCCAGGATGGGTGAACATGTAGGTGTAGAGTAGACGTAAGTTTGCAAAACGTTGCCACTCATCCCCCGGCATTTTAGCCAATAACGAGCCTTTCCCATGCACTACTTCATCGTGGGAGAAGGGTAAGAGGAAGTTCTCGGAGTAGGCATACACTTGGCTGAAGGTGAGCATACCGTGGTGGTAGGCGCGATGGATTGAATCGTGCTTCATGTACTCCAAGGTGTCGTTCATCCAGCCCATGTTCCATTTCATACTGAAACCGAGCCCTCCCAGCCATGCGGGTCGCGAAACCATGGGCCATGCCGTGGACTCTTCAGCCATAACGAGCGTGCCTGGATGCAGCTCGTGGGTGGCCTGATTGAGTTCCCGCATGAAGTCGATCGCTTCAAGGTTTTCGTTACCGCCGTGAACATTAGGGATCCAGTCGCCTTCTTCCCGGGAGTAGTCTAAGTACAACATCGAAGCGACGGCGTCTACGCGTAACCCGTCAATGTGGAACTCCTCAAGCCAATAGAGGGCGCTGGAAATAAGATAGTTCCGTACTTCGTTGCGTCCGTAATTGAAGATCAAGGTGCCCCAATCCCGGTGTTCGCCTCGTCGAGGGTCCTCGTGCTCGTAAAGTGCACTGCCGTCGTATCGTGCCAGGCCATGCGCGTCCTTGGGGAAGTGACCGGGTACCCAGTCCAAGATGACACCCACATTATGTTGGTGGCAATAGTCAACGAAATAACGAAAATCGTCTGGGGTGCCAAAGCGACTCGTCGGCGCGTAGTTGCCTATGGTCTGATATCCCCACGACGCGTCGAAGGGATGTTCGGAAACCGGTAATAGCTCGATGTGGGTGAAACCAATTTCCTCTACGTATGCAACAAGGCGCTCGGCGAGTTGTCGATAGCTGAGAAACTCTCCCTGTTCAGTTCGTTGCCACGAGCCGAGATGGACTTCATAAATGGACAGGGGCGCATGAAGCCAATCACTATTGTGGCGCGTTTGCAGCCATTGAGTGTCTTTCCAGTGGTGTTCGGAGCAAGGCGCTGCAATAGACGCCGTATTGGGACGTATTTCGTATTGTTGAGCATAAGGGTCCGCTTTAATATGTATAGTGCCGTGTTGACGATTGCGTAGCTCAAATTTATACAAAACCCCAATTTCTAATTCGGGAATAAATAGTTCCCAAACGCCGCTTCCGCCACGAATACGCATAGGGTAACGTCGTCCGTCCCAACTGTTGAAATCCCCGACTACGCTAACCCGCTCAGCATTGGGGGCCCACGTGGCGAACAGAATACCGGCAACACCGTCCACTTCGTGTGGGTGGGCACCCAAGAATCGATAGGCGTGCCAGTGCTTTCCTTCACTGAAAAGATGTAAATCGTAGTCGGAAAGTTGTGGTGGAAAACAGTAGGGGTCATAGCCTCGCTGGGTAATGCCGTTTCCCGTTTTCCATTCCAAGCGGTAGCGGCCGGGGATGCGCCCAGCATCACCTTGCCATTCAAACAGATCCGAGTCATCCACGCGTTTTAGGGCGATATCCGTCTTCGGGACTGCGATTTCCGTCGCTCCCGGAATGAAGGCGCGAACGACTTCTTTACCTGCGATGGCATGCTTCCCTAGTACGGCGAATGGGTCATGATGACGGGCGTTTATAATTCTTTCTAGTTCGAGAGAAAGGGTTGATGCAGCGGCCACGGCGAATTTCCTATTTCAACGCTTCGTTAAAAGGCACAAACCACAAATGCAATTGGCGGAGTGGTACGTGCTCCCTCGTTCTTTACCTACGCAAAAACCCATATCAGTATGTTTCGCCAAGGGTTTGCGTATATACGGCGGCTATCAAGCTTTGTGTGTGTTGACCTAAATTAAACGATTCACGAAGGACCATTTGGCTATTTCTTGGGTATCGCAGCGCCTCGCTGCAATCGAGCTTTTTCTCTTTTCAGCCCTCGCAAAATAGTAAATAAATGATACCATACTCGAATGGGGTACCCAATTAACGCGGGGTATCACCGAATGGAGAATACCGGCGTCTTACGCTACAGCCAATGACTATTCCGCATAGTGCGGCCACTTCCGTCGTAGATAAGGTGCATTGCTATTCTAATCTCCGCAATTATTAGCATTACGTAGAGGGGCCAAGTGAAAAGTTTCTCACTTTCTAGTCATGCAGAATCCCGGTTCGTTAGTCGTCTGACTCGGAACACGTTAGCGCTTGTATTAGCCGGTGGTCGAGGGACGCGGTTGAAGGACTTAACCCGATGGCGGGTGAAGCCGGCCGTACCTTTTGGTGGTAAATTTCGAATTATCGATTTTCCGCTGTCTAACTGTATAAATTCCGGCATAAGAACAGTCTCGGTGCTCACGCAGTACAAATCACATTCGCTGATTCGCCATATTCAGCAAGGCTGGAATTATTTACGTAGCGAATTTGGTGAATTTGTTGAGTTATTGCCGGCGCAGCAGCGGCTTGAAGAGTCGTGGTATGCGGGAACCGCCGATGCGGTGTATCAGAATCTTGATATTATTCGCAGTCATAATCCCGAATACATACTCATCTTGGCGGGGGATCATATCTACAAGATGGACTACGGTCCCATGATCGCCCACCACGTGGAAACCGGTGCCGACATGACGGTCGGGTGTATCGAAGTACCGTTAGAAACGGCAAAAGCGTTTGGCGTCATGGCTGTCGCAGAAGATGGCCGCGTACTACGGTTTGCGGAAAAACCAGAACACCCGGAACCGATGCCGGGAAATAGCGATGCGGCGCTTGCATCAATGGGCATCTACGTCTTCAGTACTAAGTTCCTTTTTGAGCAACTCATCAAAGATGCTGATACCCCGGGGTCGGGTCACGATTTTGGACACGATATCATTCCGTCGGTTATCGATAGTTATAGCGTAAGTGCATACCTGTTCCGCGATGTACAGAAGGACACTCAAGCCTACTGGCGAGACGTCGGTACGGTAGATGCGTTCTGGGAAGCGAACATGGAGCTAATAGGAATCACCCCGGAACTTAATCTTTACGATAAAGATTGGCCAATTTGGACGTACCAAGAACAACTTCCTCCCGCGAAATTCGTATTTGACGATGACGGTCGTCGCGGAACGGCCATTGACTCCATGGTTTCCGGAGGGTGCGTAATTTCAGGCGCAGTAGTGAGACGTTCGTTAGTGTTTTCTAGCGTTCATATTGAAGCGAGCTCCGTGGTGGAAGACTCCGTAGTGCTGCCCAATGTAGAGATTGGTCGCAATTGCCGAATCAAAAAGGCGGTTATGGATAAAGGTTGCGTGATACCGGATGGTACCGTCATTGGGGAAAACGCAGAGAACGACCAAAAGAAGTATACCGTATCCGAATCGGGAATTGTATTAGTTACCCCGGAGATGCTTGGGCAAGATCTCCATTACGCGCGGTGATGACGCGCTAAGGGCTCGCGTCATAATTACTTTACAGTTTAGACGTCAAACCGTCTCGCCTGGCTGTGTTGCCTACAAGGACGTAGGCAAGGGGCGTGAGCAGGACGCGGAAGCTTTACGAGGCGAGCGGTTCTACGCCCAAAAATGCGAAGTAATCATGACGCGAGCCCTAGAGACAAACGATATCCGTTGACCCAGTTCGTCAGCGGCGCGAGCCCATACCAGCGGCCTTGCGTTCGCATTCCCGTAGAAAATGCGTGTGGATTTGGCAGTCCGCGGCCGGCTTTTTGCGGCATTTTATAGAGGTGCGCCACGTTGAATCCTAGTAAGACACCGTTAGACCACCGGCGTGCCGGTGTATTACTGCATCCCACGTCATTACCGGGTCCCGGTTTGCACGGCGTGCTAGGTCCGGAAGCGTTCCACTTCATTGATTGGCTCGATCGCAGTGGTCTAAGCGTCTGGCAGGTCTTACCATTAGGTCCGACTCATGACGACGGATCACCTTATCAGTGCCTTTCTGCCCACGCCGGTGATCCATCTTTGATTAGTTTCCATAAATTAAAGGAGCGAGGCTGGCTGCCCGCGGACCATCCCGCGCAAGACGGCGATAGGGATTGGCTACGCTCGTTGCGCGACGTCTACGAGCACTGGTGCGTAAACCGGGTTGGTGACGAGCAAGCGGCTTTTACGGCGTTTCTGGAGGCTCATGATTATTGGATGCCTGATTTTGCGTTGTATATGGCGCTGCGGGAGGAGTTTAACGACCAGTGCTGGGTCCAATGGCCAGAACCATTACGTGATCGCGACAAAGCCGCGCTTGCGGAAGCTCGCGAGCGACTTGGTGGGGAGATTCAATGGCATTGTTTTCTACAATACGCTTTTTTCGAACAATGGCGAGAACTCAAGGCTTACGCCAACCAGCGCGATATCCACCTGTTTGGCGATATGCCGATTTTTGTAGCCTATGATAGCGCGGATGTTTGGGCCCACCGCGAAGCGTTCCTACTCAATGAAAAAGGGGCGCCAACCGTTGTAGCGGGCGTTCCGCCCGACTATTTCTCGGAAACGGGGCAACGTTGGGGGAATCCGCTTTACGACTGGAATTACTCAGCGGAGCACGAGTTCGAGTGGTGGCTCGAACGATGCGGAAGTCAACTGTCGCTATTCGACGTTATCCGCGTCGACCATTTTCGAGGTTTTGAGGCCTATTGGGAAATCGACGCTCAATGTGAAACGGCGATCGAAGGTCGTTGGGTGAAAGCGCCTGGCGATGCGTTGTTCGATCGCGTCCTCGAGGGGTTAGGGGTGCTTCCGTTTGTCGCTGAAGATTTGGGTGTTATTACGGAGGAAGTTGTCGCGTTAAGGAATAAGTACGATCTGCCAGGGATGAAAATATTGCAGTTCGCATTTGACGGCGACGCCACAAACCCGTATTTGCCCCATAACCACGAGGTCAACAGTGTTGTTTATACGGGAACCCACGATAACAACACGACGTTAGGTTGGTATGACGCGCTGGATCACGAGTTACAGCAATTCGTGAAGACATATCTTGGCGAGCCGGGTGAAGCGATCCCTTGGCCGTTAATTCGCACCGCGTTGAATTCAGTGGCACGTTTGGCTGTCATTCCCATGCAGGACTTTTTAGAACTTGGTGAAGATCATCGGATGAACACACCGGGTACCATGGAAGGAAATTGGAGCTGGCGCTTTTCATGGTCACAGGTTGCGCCCGATCTGTCCTCCCAGATTCGCCAAATGGTTAAAATGGCCGGCCGGTAATCGTTCGGCTCTCGCTCCTTACCTACGTCCATGTCACATCGTTATACATAAGTATCAACTATCCCAGGGCTTTTTTGTATCCACTGATAGCCATCGTAAAGTCTCTCATTCTCTGTAGGCCGATCCAA
>CALZJI010000213.1 GCA_945787615.1 uncultured Chromatiaceae bacterium
AATATTCAGAATCTTTCAAGTTTTCGCAAAGCTTCCGCGTCCTGCTCTCGCCCCTTACCTACGTCCATGTAGGCAAAGCTTCCGCGTCCTGCTCTCGCCCCTTACCTACGTCCATGTAGGCAAAGCTTCCGCGTCCTCGATTGCCGTTCCCGACACAATTCTACCTCCTGCGGTCACTTCGGGCTCCTCGGCAACCGCTCCCTGCGTTGCTCTAACTCGTGCATCCATGCACTCGTGCCCTCTCGTGACACTAGCACATCCATGTGCGTCGTCCGTGCAGTCGTGCTCTCGCTACGTCCATGTAGGCAACGCAGCCAGACGGGATGGATCGATATTCAAAATGTGAAGTTATTTTTACTCGAGTCCTAATATCAGAATATGTCTTAGACGTCGCCGACCATAGAATTAGCATTCTCACTAGCCACTTATCGACTACATGGAAGTCCTCATTGCGCGCACCCTTGAAGCGCTATTATTTCCGCCCGGATTGTTACTGCTTACCCTGTTAACCGGCCTTCTTTTACTAAAACGGTTTCGGCGCATTGGCCTTGCCCTACTTTGGGTGGGCGTTGTAATTGGTTATGTCGTCAGTACACCGTTTTTTGCGCAAGCGCTTACGGGCAGTTTAGAAACCTACCCGCCTCTTTCAGCCGTTAAATTAACGAAGAGCCCGGCTCAAGCTATCGTCACCCTTGCGGGCGACCGTTACAGTGCCGCTCCCGAATATTTGGGTGACACAGTAGGAACAAGTACGTTAGTGCGCCTTAGATATGCGGCCTATCTTCACCGTTTAACCGGGCTACCTATTCTAGTTAGCGGTGGAGCACCCTTCGGCGAAGCCCAAAGTCTCGCGGCGCTCATGGCAAAGACGCTACGGGATGATTTCGGGATTACCGATGTTTGGTTAGAAGATAGAAGCCGCACGACGGGGGAAAACGCCATTTTTTCCCAATTGTTACTCAAGCAGAAAAGCATCGAGACGGTCTTCTTAGTCACCCACGCCTGGCACATGCCACGTTCGGTAGACATTTTCGAACGATCTGGTTTACATGTTATCGCCGCACCAACTCAATTTACGTACAGGCGAGACGAACAAACCGAAATATTGGACTGGCTACCCAGTGCGTCCGCGATTAGGGATACACGTTGGGCACTGCACGAGTTGGTTGGACGTTTGTGGTACCTTGTCCGTTACTAGGTGAGGTGAGATTAGAATGACCTTCCTAGTTGCAAATATACTTCGTTCTCGCCGACCTCCTGAAATCCGTGGGCAAAACCCAAGCGTAGTCTCAGCGGCAAGTGATAGAACAAACGAACATCCGCGTTCAACTCGACTCCTGCTCCAGTGTAGTACTTATCGGGGCCAGTACCATCCTGCCAAGCTCCGCCACTATCCGTAAAAAGGGCGCCGGATAATTGATCGACGCCAAGGGGCGGCGCCATAAATCCCCGCTCCAAACGTCTCAAGGGGAAACGCCATTCAGCACTGAACAACTGCATACGCCGACCCCGTAGTACCGCCAACCCGTCGGGATACCCACGTAGCGCATAATCGCGACGGTCAAAGGGCGACGTTAAGCCTAATGGGTCGATGCCCAATAACGCCGCGGCCGTTTCACTCCCACCCAGTTGGAAAGGACGAGGTGTTTCAGTCCCCCAGCCCCTGACAAAGCGCAATCCAATGACGTGCTCGCCGGCCAGATGAAAAAACTCCCGCCAGTCCAACGTGTAGACTTCACCACTGTAAGTGCTTTTGCCAATGTCGCTATCCTCAGCGACCAACGAAGCGCTTCGCCCGTTACTCAGGCTTATTGATAGGGGATAACTTCGAGACGAATCGTAGCTTCCCGCCAAGCCTACTAAATAATCGGTTTCATCCGGGCCTGGGCTCACACCGGACGCAACAGAAGCATCCGATTCGTCCTCTATGATCAATCCACCATGGATTGCCCATTGGCTACGATACGAAAGAAACGGTAACGTTACGCCGATTCGGAAAAAATCCGAGCGACGAACGCGGGCGATATCACCAGAGCGATCACGGTGAAATCCGATGTCACTAGAAGCATGAAAATCGTAGACCGGATACCAACGATCATACAAGTAATCCCCTCGTGCAACGATTTCACCGTTCTCAAGCTCGTAGGCCATTACGGCAGCATAGTTATGCCTGTTCAATGGATCAGTACCTGCCGTAGCTACACCGGCTATCAATAAATCGTCACCCACGCCAAAAACCGGCGACCACCAACTGGGTAAAAGCCCTCCAGCTGGCGCATAATCCGTAACCTCGACCTTTTCAGTTATGGGTGGTACGGCGCGATATTCGGCGGAGGAACCAGAAGTCGTGGAAGGTTCTGCCGTCGCAAAAAATTCGCGCGAAAGACGATAAACGTCGTAGCCGCGCGAACCATAGCCTACATAGAATAGTGTGCCGTCGCTGGCCTCGGTCGCGTGGAAAGCGCCACCTTTGACATTGGTCAGTGTGGTGATCCCCCCGGAGGAACGGTCCAGTCGTTGAATGTTGTAAACACCGTCGTAATCGGCACTAAACAAAACGCTTTCCCCATTCTGATTAAACCGCGGCTGAAGTTGGATCGCTGAATCCGCTGTTAACGCGCGCCATTGGCGTTGCTCAACTTGAAACTCCTCGATGTTCCAGCCGCTCCGCGGTCGCCGTACCGACGCAACAATAGCGTTAGCGTTGGGAGACCAATCGATAAAGGAAACGATTTCACCTTGATTTCCCTGCCATAAGGTATCTAAAACCCTCCCATCGGTATCCAACAAGTCAATGCTGTGAATACTCTTGGCGTGGCGTACGGCGGCAATGCGCTTGCCGTTCGGACTCCATGTTGCGAAACGATACCGCTTACCCTCGGTGACGCGCCTCTTTTTATGGGTCTTCAAATCAACGTGATAGAGATCGTAGAAAAAATTGGCGTTCCGGTAACGTTCCGGTTGCGCGACAATCAACCCGGCTGAATCGTGCAAGTCGAAACGCGCATTGCTGTGCAGGTCGACCACATAACGTGGCACGGACTCGTCACGAGCCAAAACCATTAAGGCAGGCTCAGAACGCCAGTCGTCACGGAGGTAATACACCTCGCCACTAGCGGAAACACGTGTATTCCCTGTTCGGTAACCGTGATGTGTAAGTTTTTGCCCTTCGCGTAATCCTCGGGCCGTGATAATTTGAAGTTGATGCCTGTATTTTTCGTTAACAAAGGTTTCGAATTCAACCCATAGGTCCGTTAGATTCTTATCCAAGACGGTCTTACTATTGGTATTGATCATGAAGGGAATTAGGTTGTCGCGATAACGCTCAATGAGTTCCTGAACGCGGTCAGCCCCATAACGCTCTTCAACGAATTGGTAGAAATAAACGCCATATAGATAAGGCACGTCACCGGCGGGCCATGTACTAATGCTCTGATTAACCTGCCGCACCGGTTTAATACCCGCTTCAGCCTCCATACGCATTAACATCTCAAAGTAACTGCTCTGACCACGGCCAAGCCCTCGAGACGAATCCGTTTCTGTGTACGTCGCGATTCCTTCGATAAACCACATCGGCTGATATAATCCCGGAAACAATAAAGGGTTGCGGCCAAATACCGAGCGCAGCGAACTGGGCCACCGTGACGCCATATCTAGATGAAGGGTATGGGTATATTCATGGGTGATTAATGACTCCAACCAATCGGCGTAGTCAAAAAGCCCATCATCAGGAGGCGTAATTAACAACACCATTCGGTTGGTTGGCAAAGGCGTTGCGGCGCCGTTGGCCAAGTCCACCTCATCGGTGATTACGATATCGGTCGGGGTGCTCGGAATCCAGTCAAAATACGGGGTGAGGCGAGTGTGAGCGTCTTCCGCGATCGCTGCTACCTCATGTGCTAGCGAGCCAAGACCGTCGTGATAGTGAACGCGAAAGTGAGTGCTATGGAGTGTACGCCAATTCAGCGCGGGATCATGAGCGAGACCGCCCACTCCATCGTTACTGCATAATGAAAATAATACCAAGAATACGGCGACCCATCTTGAGCGCTTAGCGCCAGATAGACTGTCTAAACCTGAGTTATTGAATGGCATACACACGTCGTCCGGATAATCCCCCACTCCCAATTATTGGCATCGGCTATGCAATCTTTAATTGCTAGTGCCAGCGCTGTATCCGATGGCGTGTGTAAACCAGCGCCGCAACAACTCGTCGCCGGTTGTTGTAAAAACAGGGGAGGAAGTGCGGTCGCAGCATTCCTTAATTTACAATTTAAACGATATATTCAAGGGCGATAAGACAGCGATGAGCTTAGGGCTCGCGTTAAAATTAATTCACATTTTGGACATCGATCCATCTCGCCTGGCTGCGTTGCCTACACGGATCGTAGGCAAGGGGCGTGAGCAGGGAGCGGAAGCTTTGCCTACACGGATCGTAGGTAAGGAGCAAGAGCACGACTGCACGGACGACGCACATGGATGTGCTAGCGTCACGAGAGGGCACGAGTGCATGGATGCACGAGTTAGAGCAACGCAGGGAGCGGTTGCCGAGGAGTCCAAAGTGACCGCGGGAGGTAGAATTGCGTCGGGAACGGCAATCGAGGACGCGGAAGCCTTGCCTACAGGGATGTAGGCAAGGGGCGAGAGCAGGACGCGGAAGCTTTGCCAGGCGAGTGCCTAAACGCCCAAAATGTGAAGTCATTATGGCGTGAGCCCGTACGCTGAATGATAACGAGGCAGCGGTAATACATTTTAGCGATTATGTCCGAAATATAGGGACCGAATGATTCTTGCTTTAATGAGGAAATTAATCGCCGATCTAAAAGAAAATTCTGGTAGTGCATCGAGCAGTACGGAAACGGCGATCGTTTTTGTAACCAATCTGGGACTTATCGTGATAAGTCTCGGAAGTCAAAGTATGTTAGCGTGGATGCTCGGTCCAGAGGGTCGAGGCGCATACGCGGTATGCGTTTTATTCGCAACTATCATGGGTGTTGTTTTTTCTTTTGGTGTTGACCGCGCGTCTCAGTATTTTTTAATTGCACGCCGACATTCGGTTTCTTCATCGCTTACGATTGCGTTCACGTTAACATTGACGGGATCTTTTGTTGCTTTGATACTAAGTTGGTTTCTGATCGATACGGGACTGTCATTTTTTGATAAAGCAGAACAGTCTTCTTTCCAGGCTTCGTTGATTCTGATCCCTCTCACAATTAGCTTTACGGTACTGCATCTGCAACTCGCGGCGCTTCGTATGTTTGTTGAATTGGGAGCCGCTTGTGTTATCCAGGGGCTAACCAATCTCCTGCTTATTCCATTACTTGCTATTGTGTTTGATTTAGGCGTAAACGGCGCTATCATCGCGTATATAGGAGGCTTTATAGCTGGTATTGTAGCTGCGCTCTCGATGTTACGAACAAAGCACGGGTATAAGTTCGAACGCGTTCGATTGCGAGAGCTAAAGGATGTATTATCCTACGGTCTTCGCTATTACGCGGCCCGTCTTGGGCATCTTTTGGACGCACACGTAGCAACGATTATTCTCGCGATGATGGCTACGCAGGCGGAGGTCGGGCTATTCGTGGCAGTTTCACTACTCGTTCTTAAATTGCAGATTTTCTCGGATAGTATAGAGGCCTCTCTGCTACCGAGAATAACGTCAAATTCGTCAAAAGTAACCGAGATCGTAGAACAATGTGTAAGACTCACCGCGCTGTTTACGGCCCTTGCGGCGGTTCTTGTAATGGTGTTGGCGATTCCGTTAACTGAGTATATTCTTTCCCCGGCGTTCTTGGCAGCGGCGCCTTTAGTACTAATTCTAGGACCGAGTATTATTTTTCACGGCACTTCAAAAATCATACTTGCGTATTTTCGCGCCACAAATCGCCCAGAGATCTGTTCCACCGTAGTTATAGTTGGGTTAGCCATTAATTGCCTTGGTTTATTAACGTTATATCCTTCTATGGGTTTAGTGGGTGCGGCGTGGGCCATGGCAATAGCATTCGTTGTTCGTTCGCTGCTGATACTTTATGCGTATCGTTATATAACGGGTAGACGAGTCTTGGAGCTAATGCGACCTCAAGCAAATGACCTACACGCGATCAGTCTCTCTTTCTCTCGTATCTCAAAGTATATTTTATTCATGTTCCAAAGAAAAATCGGATGAGTGAAAGCAAAGCGAATCGCATTGTTAAACGCCATTCTGGCGCTAAGATTTCATACTTTAGCGACAAGGTAGTTAAACATCAAGGCGTTGATCAAACATGGCTAGAGGTAAAAAAAACTGAAGAAGCGATACTTATAAGTAAAAAAACGTGTCTTTTTAGAGTGCCGCGCGTGTACTCCTATAATCTTGAGGAAGGATCGATTATTTTCGAGCGCTTAATCGGTATGTTGCCAATCTATAAATTTATGCGTAATCCGTGTGTATCGAAGGCTGTTGCGGTAAGATTGGGCGAAATATTGGCAGCCATACATGAACACGTTCCGCAACATTGGAAAATGCACTCGGGGAGTTACTCACGTGAATATGGTGATATTCCACCAGTATTTACACATGGAGATTTTGCGATCAATAACATCTTTTATCATCCAAAAACTGATCAGATAGCGATCATAGATTGGTCTCCTGCGCCGTGGCTTACCGATAGGGCTCAAATTGACACCCATTACGCCGATCTATGCGTATTTTTATTTTCGCTATTTGTTCGTAGCCCATTAAGGCCTTGGGAAATAAGGTACCCTGAAAGTGTCGCGCAAGCAATGATAAGAACCTATAACGCTAAGACATCTACTGCGGTCAATTCAGTCAACTTAAAACGTTATTGTGAGAAAGTTCTTTCCGAAACGCGAGAACCGCGTAAATCGCTAAGGAGTACACTGCGTATGTTGATGTTACGTCGTTCAATGGCACGGATGAAGCGATTTATTGGCGTGCCTAATCTGCTTGAATAGTAAAGTATTGTACAGAGCTTGAATCACTTACAGCGATAACAATTCTGCGGCGATGAAAACTTCTAAAAGTTATCGCGACTCTCACAAGACTAAGGGTCAGGATTACGGCCAACTGTTTATAGACGCTCCTCACACCGCTATGCTGTGGGAGTTGGAGAAGCGAATATTGGATGAAATAGTCGCACGTCTGGGTGAGCGAGGGAGTCCTCTTGAGTATCTGGATTTTGCCTGTGGAACGGGACGTATTTTAGGCTATTTAGAAGACCGCGTGGATCGCGCTGTCGGAATAGACGTATCCGCGTCCATGTTAGAAGTCGCGAGGTCATCGGCAAAAAAAGCAGAAATAGTCGAAGGTGATATTACGCATGAAGATGTATTAGGTGAACAAAAGTTTGATCTAGTCACGGCTTTTCGATTTTTCCCCAATGCGGAGCCCTCTTTAAGGGTTGATGCCATGAAACGATTGGTGAAACACCTCAAACGGAAAGGGGTAATCGTATTTAACAACCATCTTAATAGCACGAGTTTGTCACGGATTCTAGGTCGTGTAATAGGAAGATGGAATGTACGTGCTATGGCGATAGGAGAAGTGTTACAACTAACAGAGCAATCTCACCTAGAAATAGTAGATCAGTATTATCTGGGGATTCTTCCGTTTACAGACCGTTTCTCACCGTTGCCAACAGCAGTTACCGCTAAATTAGAAGCGCTCGCCTCTCGGCTTCCAGGGGCGAATAGACTGGCTCAAAATCTTGTATATGTGTGTCGGGTACGCGGATAGGTCTAGTTCGTTTGTAGAATAGCTAAGTAAAACTGGGCGTCTGGGTAGTAGGTCAACGTTGTGACGTTAACCCTTTAGGTTGATGTATAGCCGATGCGAGGTGATCTGTGAGTGGACAGTCTGTATAAGTCGCTAGTGCAAGGAGGATGCAAATGACGTCTCCGAAAGTGATAGTCATAGAACCGTGTAACTACGAGGATTATCCCGTAGGCGGTCAGCTCACTTTCGTTAAACAGTTATTAAATTGCTATGGGGAGCGTCTCGCGTTAGTGGGGATTTCAACCGGCAATGACCCCATAGGTAAGTGGTTCAAGAAGGAGATCGATGGCAGTTCGTATTGGTTTTTCAGTATAGCGAGGTACTCGAGGCGACCCATTAAGCCATTGATACCTCATCGTGTACGAACCTACTTTACGCTTACGCGGTATAAGAAACGAATTATGGCTATGGATATACGTTCTTTCTTCACCCAATCCCCGGAGGCGTTATTAGTCATCACGAATTGGAATATTTCTGACGTATGCTATCTTTATCCGGGCGTAGCGAATCCTTTGACGATGCCGAGATATAAATGGGGTAAGCTTTTGGCAAGCATATTTGAAAAAAAACTATTCCACGCAGTAAGTCGCGCCCACGTGGTTTTGGCCGCGGCTGACGGGGAAGAAATCAGAACGCTCGTTCAGCGTAGCGACGGTCGTATTTCACGGAATAAAATAGCCGCGTTTCCGAGCCGCTACGACGATAGAGTTTTCTTCCCGCAAAACCAGGCGACAGCAAGAAAAAATCTCGGTCTTCGTAAAGATGCGAAGATTATTGTCACGGTGGGCCGGATAACTGGCGAGAAAGGATGGGCATTGCTTATAGATGCATTCGCTATATACGTAAGCAAGAATCCGGAAAGTTTACTCGTCTTTGTAGGTGACGGAGAAGACAGGCCGTTATTAGAAAAAAAGGTTGTTCAACTTCAGCTGAAAGACCGAGTTATGATAACGGGCTACACGGTTGCGGAGAATACAGCGATGTATCTAAATGCCGCTGACTTATTTGTAATGGCGAGTTTTAGGGAGGGGTGGTCTATCGCAATGTTAGAGGCGTTGGCGTGCGCCAAGCCTATTGTCAGCACAAAAGTTAGTGGTACTTCTATAATGATTAGAGACTCTTGCAACGGTTTTATAGTAAAGCAACGTGACCCCACGGTGTTCGCAGACACCATTGAGGCAGCAATGTCTCTGAAGCATTATCGAAAAACCAGTTTAGATATCGCTGGCTCTTATGCACAATCCTCTTTGAAGGACGAATTTAGAAAGGTTTGGGCAACGGCCGCTTGTTAGTGTTCCATCGTGCTCTGCATCTTCTGACATCGGAGAGATGATGGAGGAAATTACCGATCGTAAGAGCGCTTCGCTGCTTTAGGACCGCGGAAAATACTAATTATCCAAAGATTGCGCAGGATTTTTGCTCAGATTCAAGGCGCGGCACGTGCCGCATATCGAAATATGTAACACGTGCCGTAACGCAGAAGCTGAGTGAGAAGGCAAGCAAGGTTGGATAATTATTTTTTCCGTGGCCCTCAATAGCACGTATTCTAGGTCTGCGCTCGTATTTACTGGATTCATCGTAGGGTGAGCTACACTACGATTCATGAAATACTGCGCCGCGCCTAGAATACGCACATTAAAAGCTCTTGATTCGAAATGTTTATGCAACGTTAGGGTTAATTGTACCTTTAGTAGGAACTTCTGTTGATTTTATCCTGCATTCCTAAAAGTATGCCTAGTGTCGCATAGGCGGGTGCAAACGCCGGTTCGAAGACACCGCCTGTCGTAAGACTCATGACTAAGAATATTAAGAGTATCATTACAGCTGTTGCTAGAAGTGCGGGTTTTCGCGCGACTTTAAAAGTAACTGACAATATCAATATTCGTATTTGAAACCAAAAAAATAGGAAAACTGCTGGGATACCAAACGAAACTATAATGTCAAGCCAGTCGTTATGAGCGCCCATCTCTCGTCCAAATTGTCTGAGCATAACGGGATTAATAGTATTAACACCTTCGCCAATGATGTTTGCTATTAAGTTACGATCTGCTATATGTTCAATAACTATTGGCCACATAAGCGTTCGTCCGGCTCCGGTCCCGCCGGAGACAATGTTTAAATCTTTTAGTCGCTCGATGAGATCGTGACCAGGAGCGGTAAAAAATAACAAGGCGGAAACTAAGGTTAAGATGACGAGAGGAAGTGCGATGAAGTGCGCAATATGACTCTGTCGTAGAATGGTGAGTGCCGCGAAAGAGCCAAAAAGCGTAGCGAGTATCAAGGCAAGTATGGCGGAACGCCTAAACGTAAATAATACGGCTAACAATAACAGTATAAAAGCAACTTTCTTGAAACGTACACTAGACGTCGTTAACAAGAACGTTGGTGCGATGGATACTAAGAATGCGGCGGTTATAGCGACGTGAGAAGCAATGCCACCGAATACGAATTCACTTTCGTATGGATCGTTCTTAAAACCTACCAGTTTCCCCACGACTTGAAGTGCGACCACGTTAAGAAGAACGAATAAACCAACTCTTTGCAACCAAGTACCGTCAATAATGCCGTCACGATAAAAAAGATACGCGCTGGCAAATACAAGGTAAACGAAAAGAACACGCAAAAAATAACCAACATCGGCCGATAATACGTCGGTGGCTCTATCATCGTATATAGCCAGAGTAGAATGCAGTGATGATGAGAGCAAAATATAAAAGCAGAACGCAATGATAGGCGCGCCACTCTTGAGTAATCCATAATCTAGGAAGGCGCGTTTTGGTATGCATAGGAATAATACCAACAGTAAGATACCATTTACTAACTGACCTATCGTCAGGAAACCGAAAACTTGGTCTTCTAACAGACTGTGAGTCATCGCTACACTTGGACCAAGGCACAAGGCTAAAGTCAAGGGTATGTGACGATATGTTTTATCTATTGTAGACATACAGACGACGGTGGCAGAGACAGCAACTTCAACCAATACGGAGTCGCAGACCTAGTGAGTCGGTGGTTATAGTAAACAGGACAATTATAGGGCGTGTAGGCCGACTATCACAACCGCGAAATATAAGCAGAAGCCTGGCGATTAAAAGTATCAAACGGGCGTTTATGAGCGTGTGACGTGGAATAGCGATTCCGGCCTGCTACGGGAATCTCGGGCTGAACAAAGCGTTTTTAACCGATCAACAACATACGCGTTACTAAAGCGACTATGTGTCCAAATTAAATGATAACACGATGCCAAGGAATATAAGGATGAGAATGGGAAAGAAAATACGTGGCGAAGGTATTTACGATCGAAATACATATCTACTGGGGAGATGCGAAGGGAAACGAGTGCTACATGTAGGATGTTCCGACTACCCGTATTTTGATTCTTCAATTATCAGAGGCGGGTTCCTACACGAAAAGTTAACAAAAGTTGCAAAGGAGTGTGTTGGAATAGATGTTGCGGAAAATGAGATACAGAAAATGAAGGTGATGGGGTACGACGTGCGGCAAGTAGATGCTCAAAATATGGGGCCACTATATCGAGAAGAACGTTTTGATGTTGTTTTATTATGTGACATTATCGAACATGTAAGTAACCCCGGGTTGGTTCTCGTCGAAGCTAGGAAGGTTCTACGTAAATCAGGGAGAGTAGTGGTGACCGTGCCCAACGCCTTTGGTATTGTACGTTTTCTTAAGGCGTTCTTAAAGTATGAGCAGGTTCACCCAGATCACGTGGCGTATTATTCGAGTGGAACATTAGAAACCCTTGCCAAGAAACACGATCTAGTGGTTGAAAAAAGTGGTTGGTACATGTTCGAACTCGCCGAGAAAAGGCCGGCGGTTATTCTAAGCGTATTAGCAGAACGAATTGTAACCCTATTGTGCCCTTGGTTCGGCGAAGGTTGCATCGCTGAAATGAGGATAATAAGCGAGTAAAAGAACATTACGGATGGTTAAGTGAAGATACTATTAATTCATAATAAATATAAAACTAAAGGTGGCGAAGACCAAGTATTTACTGCAGAGAAGAACCTATTAGAGAAATACGGACACGATGTGACGTGTCTAACAAAGGATAACGCTTGGGAACGGGAGAAATTTTCAACGGGAATTAATGCGATTTGGTCGCGTAACACAAATAAACAAGTCGAACAGCTATTACGACAAACCTCTTTCGATGTAGCGCATGTTCATAACACTTTCTTTGCAATTTCGCCTTCTGTTTATTATCCACTTAAAAAACGAGCGTTACCCATTGTACAGACACTTCACAATTATCGTTTAATTTGCCCTAACGCGTTGCTCTTTAGGGAGAGTCGATGTTGTGAGGAGTGTGTTGGTAAGTTTGTTCCTTGGCCCGCTATTAAGCACAGATGTTATCGACGTAGTAGGTTGGCTAGCGGAGTGACCGCATCGATGTTAACAGTACACCGATGTTTTAAAACGTGGACGAGATTAATAGATGTATACATTTCGTTAACGCAGTTTTCGCGAGATATGTACGTGAGAGGAGGAATCCCCAAAGAGAAAATTAGGATTAAACCCAATTTTATACTTCCTGAGC
The DNA here is from genome assembly GCA_945787615.1 of uncultured Chromatiaceae bacterium. Lineage (GTDB taxonomy): Bacteria > Pseudomonadota > Gammaproteobacteria > JAADHS01 > JAADHS01 > CALZJI01. The sequence continues at coordinate 12,333 of CALZJI010000213.1, forward strand.
CCCAGGTTGGCGTAGGAGGAGAGGGATATGTTCTATATGTGGGTAGACTATCGGAAGAAAAAGGCATAAGCATTCTTTTAAAGGCTTGGGAGCGTTTGACGTCCAATCGTCGCTTACTAATAGTTGGCGATGGTCCTAGACGCAACGTAATAGAAACGTTCGCACAAGGTAACACTACAATCGAGTTTTTAGGGCGGAAGGAAATAACAGAAGTTGTGGAGCTGATGAGACATGCGGGAGTTATGGTAATACCGTCATTGTGGTACGAGGGATTTCCCCGAGTTATGGTCGAAGCCTATGCAACGGGTTTGCCGGTTATAGCGAGTAAGTTAGGAAGTATGATCGAACTCGTTGATCATGGACGTACAGGCTTACATTTTTCGCCTGGAAATCCGCAAGACCTTGCCGATAAAATAGATTGGTTACTTCGTCAACCGGATAAGCTCGCTTCCATGCGTAAAGAAGCCCGCGCAGAGTATGAGGAAAAATATACGGCAGAGAAAAACTATCAGATGCTTATGGATATCTACGAAAGTGTATTGTCAAGAAAATAAGGGAAAATACAGGTAGATT
>CALZJI010000214.1 GCA_945787615.1 uncultured Chromatiaceae bacterium
CGAGCGAGGCCCGTCGGCGGGTCGGCGCGCTCGGCCGGGCGGGTAATCATCTCATGCAATTGCCCAATACGCGGCGCCATAAGCGGGTAGTTGGCCTCGTTCCCACGCTCCCGCGTGGGAATGCATACCGGCGTTCAACAAAGTGCAGAAGCGCCTCGAAGTTGATCAAACTTACATTATAAAGATCCGACTAACTCCCGGAACTTCAGCAATACGGCACCGGCGGTTTGCATTCCCACGCGGGAGCGTGGGAACGAGGTGCAAAGCAACAGGCCATGGAAATGAAGCCGTGGCGGTTAAGGCGCCCGCTTTCCGGGTTTCGGGCGTTTAACAGACACGCCAATCCAAGTACGCGAAGTATTTTAATTACCGCCGTGTTGGTACGTCCCCATGAGCTGGGTTTCGGCCAGGATAGAGCCCGCCATGGCTTGCTCCAACGCGGTCTTGGTTGGAGCACCTAGATCCGGCAGAAGTTAGCCTCGTTCCCACGCTCCCGCGTGGGAATGCATACCGGCGTTCAACAAAGTGCAGAAGCACCTCGAAGTCGATCAAACTTACATTATAAAGATCCGACTAACTCCCGGAACTTCAGCAATACGGCAGCGGCGGTTTGCATTCCCACGCGGGAGCGTGGGAACGAGGTGCAAAGCAACAGGCCATGGAAATGAAGCCGTGGCGGTTAA
>CALZJI010000215.1 GCA_945787615.1 uncultured Chromatiaceae bacterium
AATAACTTCGTATTTTTCGCGCCCAGATTTGGGTCAGATTTGGACAATCCGATTGAGCGAAACCGCAGGACTAGCCCGGCTAATTCGAGGATTTTGCGATTGAGGATTGTTCAAAGATGGCTCGAAGATGGGACGCGAAAATCGTAAGTTATTTTTTCGCGAGCCCTTAGTCCGCGGTGTCAATGCTTAGTACGTAAAAATGATCCTCGGGCTAGAAGGGGCGCCCGCGCACCTCGGCCAATGTGCATGAATCTCCCGGGAGCATTGAGGGAGTGCCGATGAGTTCGGCCGCCGTTGCATGTAAAATATGGCGATAACATTACATTGGGTAGGTCACTAACATGTACGGCGGTCGCATGAGCTTACGAGAAATCGGGACGGTGAGGCCAGCGATGCGTGTGGAGCAAAGACCGTGATTTTCGGAATAGGCACAGATATCGTACGCGTCTCCAGAATCTCCGCGGCGCTAGAACGCCATGGCGAACGCTTCGCCCGTCGTATCCTTACTGACTCAGAACTCAGCGAGTTTAATACCAGTACGCGACCCGACCACTTTCTCGCCAAGCGTTTCGCCGCCAAAGAGGCGGCAGCCAAAGCCATAGGCACGGGTTTTAGGGACGGGCTTACCTTACGTCACATCGGCGTTCGCCATAATAAACTGGGTAGACCAGATTTAGTGTTCTCTGCACGCGCGATAGAGCTACAGCAAGAGCTTGAATTCGGTGCGGCATATCTTAGTCTTTCAGATGAGCATGACTATGCTATTGCGTTCGTAACGCTGCTACGTCAAGAACCACGAGGAGGCGCGTCTCGTTGGCGTCGACATAAGCGATAGTGAATCAAGCTTTCAGCCAGCTGAAACCTGAATCAGCGACCGGTGCGAATCAACGGACAAAAAATGCCCTACTCATGCGGTGATACGTCGCTCAGTTGTGTTTGGCGTTACCCTATGTTAATATTCTGCGTCTCTGGTGCGGGGTGGAGCAGTCCGGTAGCTCGTCGGGCTCATAACCCGAAGGTCGCAGGTTCAAATCCTGCCCCCGCTACCAAACTCGCGATAATCTCCGTCCTTTGATTTTTTCTTTCGTAAGCGGCCCGGGCCCGTAGCGCTATCCCATTTTTCATACCCTATAGATCTATCTTCATCTGAACGCCGCAATTACCATTGCCTGTATGATAGATTATCCTGAAAACGTCAACATCGAGAATTGGCGAGACGTAAGACCGATGGCGGAAAGTCGTAGCGTGGTGTGTTATGGTTATTTCTGCGTGCCGCATATCGCCAGATCACGTCCGTTGAGGCAGCCCTTTGTGACAGCAATCGTCTGATAAATCGGTGAATTCACGAATCGTGCGCGTAAGCGGCATTCAGAGATAATCAATCGCGAGTCCGGTGCTAGCGAGGTCAATAATAAAGCAAGGGTCTATTTTTCTCGAACTAATGAGCGAGGGCGTAAAAGTTCACGTCGAGTCATTACGTCACGATAAGTATTTTAAGGCTGATACCCGTACCGACACTGCGACTTCATTGACGAGGCCTAAGTGACTTTACATTGGCAGTGATGGATGCATCTCCAATGAAAATAGGCATGTGGTTGTTAAAAGCGACGGTTCCAGTGTTCGGTATACTGTTGTTGCTCCTTGCGTTGTTGTTAACGTGGCTCAATTTTGCGGACCTCAGTCGTTACCGTCATTTTATTGAAGTGCCCCTGGAAGCCGCCATTGGACGGCAGGTCACGATAGACGGTGAAATCGACGTTCAGCTCTCGTTAACCCCAAGGATCTCCATTTCAGAGTTCAGTATCGCCAATGCGATATGGTCATCAACGCCTGACATGCTAGCCGTCGAACGCGCTGATGTGCAATTGTCGCTAGGTAGATTATTCAATGGCGAGTTACCCCTAAAACGACTAACGGTTAACGGTCTCAGAGTTCGGATTGAAAACGATAGCGGTGGCGTTAGTAATTGGCAGCTCGGGGAGCCCACCGGAGCCAGCGACTCCGAGGCGCCGTTTTACGATCATATTGAACGTTTCACGTTACCGCCTACGTTGGGTCTTACGGTCAACGACGCGTTACTAACTTATAGCGATGCTCGAATCGGGCGTGAAACCGTGCTGCGGCTATCCCGTATCGCTGTAGCCAAAAGCGCGTTAAAAAAACCGCTCGAAGTCATGATCGACGGCAGCGTGAACGATCATGAACTGAAGCTCGCGGCCGCTTTCGATATGGCTGAACAAACAGCTACAGAACGAACGATTCCTCTCAGCGTCGATATTACTGTCGCCGATATCGTCGGCAATATTATAGGGACGATTCAACTACCCCCCGGAGCGCCGCGCTTCGATATCGGCGTGACCACTCGCGCCGAGACCATGGACGCCATACGTCAAATAGGGGATTACAAGCTACCGCTGCCAGAGCCATTCTCGCTGGTTATGCAGGTGGTGGGTGATACCTCAGATATCACGTTCTCCGATATCGAGGTGGAATTGGGAGCGCTGCGAGCGGGAGGTTCGGTTAATATGCTGTTGCACAACGCGCGCCCACAACTGCGCGCAAACCTCGCGGTTTCGGATTTCGACGTTACGATGTTTACTGCCGCGATCCCCGTCGTCGATAAGGATCGAGCGACGAGACTAAAAGAACTGTTTGAGCGGCCCTTCTCCATGGATTTTCTAAACACCCTCGACATGGAGGCGGTATTGCAGGGCAAGAACCTGAACTTACCGGAGACGGAGATACGTAGTGTAGAAGGCAACGTTTCGTTAAGAGATGGTAAGTTATTAATCGCGCCACTGTTGTTGTCCCTCGAGGCGGGCGATATAGAAGGAAAACTCGTTGCTGAGGACGGCAAGGGCTCGTCGTCGATCGTTATTGATGCGGTGACGCAGCAACTCGCGTTGGCGAAATTACCTGGCTGGGCAGGCACGAAAAATGACCTTAGCGGTACGATCAATGGGGCGGTTTCGTTCAGGGGGCAGGGAGACTCGTTAGCCGCACTTCTAAACACATTTAATGGTGATATCAACATCACGTATCGCGACAACAATCAAGCGCATCAGTTGGATTTTGCCTTAAACAGCAGTATATCTTCTAGAAGTGGCAACGCGGCACCCCTCACATTGCGCGGAGGAACACATATTAATGAAGTCGGATATCAATTTGAGGGCCGCCTTGGCTCATTAAATAGTTTGCTTTTCGGGGCAGGTCCTTATCCAATGAACATCAAGCTCTCCGCATTGGGTATCACTTCGTCAATACATGGAAATCTAGGACGACCTTTTCACCGGGGAATCGTTGATCTAATGGTCGATGCGCAGATGCCCGTCTCGCAAACGGCAGTGGCACATTTCGGAAAGCTCGTAACGCAGGGGGCACCCATAAACCTTTCGACCCATGTAACGGGCCATAGAGAAAGACTTACGTTCTCAGATTTAGTCACGCGGACGGCATTGGGCGAGATGACTGGAGAGGCCACCTTAAGTATCGGAGCGCGCCGGCCTAGAGTCGTTGCAGATCTAGAGCTAAACGACATTGTATTAGATAATTTGTGGCGGACGAAAGAAAATAATCGCAGCCGAAAACGGCGCGCCGACGAGCCGTTTTCTCTAAACGTCTTAGACCAACTTGACGCGCGTATTACTGTTCGCGGCAATAACCTGCGCGCTGGTGAGTTCAGTGCGCAACGCATCGATACAAAGATATTATTAAATAACGGCAAACTGTTAGTAACGCCGATTACTATCACCACCGAGGGTGGACAGCTGAGCGCAACGGCATTCATCGACGCGCGGACTGACCCGCCTCAGTTGAAATTAGATTTGCTAACTCAACCACTCGATATATCCAAGCTTATGCCCAATGCTCAACTCGCCCGCTTGGAAAGTGGAGTGGTACGGATAAACGGAGCACTTAAGAGTTGGGGGCAGACCACAGCCGAGCTGCTGCAGGCCATAACGGGCAACATAAGAATATGGTATCGCAATGATGTTAAAGATCAGCGATTAACTGTGCGTTTGAGCAGAGATAGCCGCGAAGGGGAAGAGCAAGATCAATCTGTTCGAATATCTATTGACGGTGACATTGGTAACCACGGCTTAGAAGTACTGGGCTCGCTAGGGCCGCCCGATAGGCTTTATAACCTTATGCCTTATCCCGTACGAATTAACGCCAGCGCGTTGGGTATCGTTACAGATATTACGGGTACCCTGGGTAACTTGACTACAGGCGAGGGCACTGATGTGAACGTCTCAATAAGCGCACCGGAATTTGACCGCTTGAAGGAGCGCTTGGGTGATTGGATAACGCACCTTGCTCCTATGCGGGGAACAATGAATCTCACCGGGAATTGGTCTGAACTGACTTTTGGGAACGTGCGTATTAATGCCGGCGAAGGACAAATTGACGGCACCATGAAATACGTCGGAAAAGGGCAAAGGCCGGCGTTACTGGGCGATGTTGCCGTGGCGAATGTGGATGTTTCTCCGTGGTTCAAAGACACCAAAGCTGATCAACACCAGGAAGAGTTATTCTCTACCGAGCCGCTACCGTTCAATGTTATGCGGCAAGTGGATTTTCGAGGAGAACTTCTCGGAAAGAATATCACCTTTCCAGCCAATGTCGCCAATGAGCTACAACTCAAGGTAGCGTTAGAGAATGGGTTAATGGATGCGACGGTTCTTTCCAGTGCAGCCATAGGTGGTGAAGGGAACGCACACCTGACCATCGATACGCGGCAACCTGAGCCAACGTTTCACCTTGAGTTTGATACGCCAACACTTTATCTGGATAAGGCGCTCACTCGCACGCAATTCGAAGGTCTAGTTGAAGGTGAGATAGCCGCTGATGTGCTGTTGAAGGGCAAAGGAAACAATGTGCGGGATATTGCGGCGTCATTGGACGGTCGTATTCGTCTGTTGATGGAAGACGGATACGCTAAGGCGCAAGCGCTCGATCGTTTAGTCGGCGGTGCGCGTGCCGTTCTGGGTACAATGTTCACAAGGCGAGCCGAGTTGTCGGTTATAAACTGTGCAATTTGTGATCTCACTATCGATGCAGGGTTGGTGACAACGCAGCTCGGCTTAGTTGATACGCAGTTTTCAACTATAGTGGTTGATGGGCAGATCGACTTGGCCAAGGAAGAACTAAATATAGAGGTCATCCCTCGAGCAAAAGGCGTAACGTTAAGTGTCGCAACGCCCGTTAGTCTAGCGGGTAGCATAATCGAACCGACCTTCACGGTTCAAAGGGGTTCGGCGTTGGCGACGGTGGGGGAGTTGGTAACGACCATCGCGTACCCGCCTCTGGCATTGCTGGCGTTTAAAGATCTAGGGAGCGGTGAGCGTAACCCCTGTGTAACCCTCGTCGCACCTAGTGCACGACTCCCTCAGCGTGCCATCAAAAAAGCGGGTAAAATTACCGGGGAAGCATTGCAGGGCGTGGGGGAAGCCGCGGGAAACACGGTCAGGGGAATGAGTGAAGGTGCGAGAAGGACACTACCATCGAATGGCAGCGTAGACGGCGGCAATAAGGAGGATAAGGAATAATATCAGTAGCCCGCGAAAAAACGATGGACATAATGTCGCAAGCACAATGACGACAAGGCGCGTTATTTCAACATACACGGAGAAGCCAATGGCTAATAGAATAATACTCGGTTCTTTTATTGCCTTTTTATTACTTGCGTGTGTCGCTCCTTCGACGTGGGGAAATGACGCAACGCGTTACTACGATCGTGTTAATCTTTCGGTGCGCGCCACACAAGAGGTTGACAATGATACGTTGGTGGCCGTGCTCTATTATCAGCGGGAGGGAAGCGATCCCACGGCACTTGCAGACGAGGTCAATAAAACCATGGGTTCGGCGATCAAACGCGCTAAAGAAACACCAGACGTTACGGTTCAAACGATCGATTATCAAACTCGCCCTGTTTATCGACAACAGACCCTGTCGGGTTGGCGCGTTCGTCAGTCCGCGCGCTTAGAGAGCCAGGATTCAGCACGATTGAGCAAACTCATCGGAGAACTCCAGGAGCACCTTGCCATCGAGTCCGTCGGTTACGAGGTTTCACCACGTAAACGGGCAGAGAATGAGGAGGCACTTATCGCCGAAGCGATCTCGGCGTTTCAAGAGAGAGCGCAACTGATCACGCGCCAACTCGGGCGAATGACGTACCGCCTCGTACGTATGGACGTCAACACCAGTGGCGCGCCATTACGGCCTATACCTATGCGTACTGATGTGCGGGCGATGGCGGCGGCTGTCGCGCCACCGGTGCTGGAAGCCGGTACACAAACCGTAGAAGTCACCGTTAATGGTACGATCGAGCTGCAGTTGGAGTAATCGACATTCGCGCCCGTCGCTATCGCTTGGTTTTTATCACAAAAGGGACACCGAGGCGTGCCTAGGGAACTAGTCGTCAAGCCGCCATTGGTGCGTTCCTGGCGAATTAAGACGGTACGGTCAACTTAGCGGAACCGCCACGTATGTAGTAGAAGCCGCATGCGTGACATCATACCCATTCGCTCGGGCGATGTTTCGCGTTGAACTCCAAAAGTTTAAAGTACCGCTTACAGGCGGAAGCAAGATATCTACGGAGCACATAACGTCCGCGCCGAATTTATTCGCCATTGCTTGGTTAGTCAGGTGGTTGGTGGTGATGCGCCTGAGCTGGATGATTTGCTATGATTGTGACGAGCTTTTGCGGAAAATTTGCTCGCAACGGCGCGCCATGAAACATGAACGGCTCCCGAGTGGACTCTCCGATTGGGCGCTGCTCATGTGCTCGCGGATGACTAACATTGAGTAACATCCTGAATCATATCCTTGGGTGCGTATTGTTGGTCGCCCTGTGCCTGGCGGCCCAGAGCGTCCACGCGCAAAAGACGGATATCATTACGCTGATCAACGGCGATCGCATTACCTGCGATATCAAGGAACTGGAACGAGGCCTGGTGCGGGTTAAGACCGACAGCGTTGGCACCATCTATATCGAGTGGCTGGATATTGCCACCATCGAATCGCAGAAGCAATTCAATATTGAGACTGCAAGCGGTGCACTGGCTTTTGGTTCTATTAGTACCAGCCTAGATCAACAGAGCATCGACGTAACTTACGGGGATCGCACGCTGCGCCTGGAAAAACACGCTATTGTGGAAATCACAAGGATAAAGGATTCCTTCTGGAGAAGGATGGATGGGGCGGTGGGACTTGGTTTTAGCTACAAAAAGGCCAATCGCGATTTGCAGCTTAATTTCGCAGCGGACGCGAAATACACCAGTCGCGAGCATTTCTACGTGGCGGGTCTTAGCGCTCTGGTATCGCGCCAAAACGATAAGAGTGCCTCTGAGCGCTACGTTGGGAATTTCGCGCGCCAGAGCTATATACGCGCCAAATGGACCTCCCTGGCCAGGGCGGAACTGGAACAGAACACGGAGTTGGACCTGAAGTTGCGCACCCTATTACAGGGCGGTGCGGTACACCAATTCCTGAAGACGAACCGCACGCGTTTCGACGGCGCCATGGGACTTGCACTCAACGACGAGCAATACTTCGCGGTGAACAAGGAGAATCGAACCTCGTTGGAACTGTTTGGTACCTTGGGCTACGAGTATTTCAAGTTTAATACGCCCAAGGCAGATGTGGTAACGCGCTTGAACGTGTTTCCCAGCTTGACCGAGAGCGATCGTATTCGTACCACGCTGGACGCCAAGGTGCGCTGGGAGATTATCAAGGATCTCAATTGGGCCATTACCCTCTATCTCAGTGCGGATAACCGGCCACCGGAAACAGACTTCGACCAGGGAACGCTGCAAGCCAGCGGCACGGACTACGGTATCACCACATCCATAGAATGGACTTACTGATGCGACGACAAAGAAGGCTGTCTGTTGCGCATTCGTTAATCAAGCGGTCATCGGCGTTTGAAAAAGTCCACACCAGTGCTTTTGCCATCAATAGCGTTCAGGGTACTGCCAATCATGGCGCATCCCGCCAACGAAAACACCATTCTTGGCATATTTGCTGTTTTATTGCTGATCAAGATAATCGCCCATGTCTAAAGTTAATCACGAATAGAAGTATTTCGTTTCTTGAAATAAGCATAATATACAATTGGTTTCGATCTTTCTGGTCGTCATGACGCATTTGCCGCGCGCGGAAACGGAGCGACGTCAACAATCCTGATTAAGCTGGTACAGAAACTGCTACACCGTGTTTGTGTGAGTGAAGACGAATAACTTTTTGCAAATGACGGAGGAAGTAGAGATGTTAACAAAGATCAAATGGCGAGCTTGTTTCACCGAATCTATTAACTTTGGCTTGATTAGCATTGTCTCTATTATTTTGATTATGGCGCTCGCTGGGTTCGTCGTGGCCCTATATTCTGACGGTGAAGCCATGTTAATAGCCGCGCGAACGTTGACCTATCCCGCCGCGCCCTATGTCGTATTTGCGCTCATTGGTTTTGCCGTTTTTAACTCGAGCAGGCGTACGCCATTTATCACCCTGGCGTTTAATCTTTGTACCGTATTATTCTTCATTGGGATGATTTTCTTCTTATCAATAGGCGTGGCGGCTTATGATGATGTCGTCGCAATGTGGAAGGAAGTTTTAATTCAAAACTTCGTATTCTCGATTGTGGTTGTCGTTGGATTTGTTGTATCAACGGTTACGAAAGAAATCATGTTTGCTACCGTAAAACAAACATAAAGTATAAAAGTTACAAAAGTATTTAAGAAATATACCCGTGGCGTTTGAGATTTAGGTGTTAAGAGTGCGTCATATTCATTTCGTGGCAAGGCGAAATGATGAGTAATAGCCGGACTATTGCGAGGAGTTTCAACGCAGCCAT
>CALZJI010000216.1 GCA_945787615.1 uncultured Chromatiaceae bacterium
CATTGAGGCCCATAGTCTGAGCCGCTCGAACGGCGGTTGAGCGCTCCTCCGGTGTTATACGAATCAGGCTGGCTGTGCCGCCGCGATGAAGATTCGAGCGAAAATCGCCTTCTTTTCCTTGGCGTTTCATTGCAGCGACGACTTTATCACCAATTACGAAACAACGTATATCGGAACCGCCGGACTCTTCAATAAATTCCTGAACGAGTATGTTGGCTTTAAGGCCGAGGAAGGCCTCGATGACGCTTTCCGCGGCTTTTTTCGTCTCCGCCAGGACCACACCGATGCCCTGCGTTCCCTCGAGAAGTTTAATGACGAGTGGTGCGCCGCCAACCATTTTGATCAAGTCTTCAATGTCATCGGGCTTATGGGCGAAACCGGTGACTGGAAGCCCGACACCTTTTCGCGATAGCAGTTGTAGCGAACGAAGTTTATCTCTTGCCCGCGTAATCGCAACGGATTCGTTAAGAGGGTAGACCCCCATCATTTCGAACTGGCGCAAAACGGCCGTTCCGTAAAAGGTTACGGAGGCGCCGATGCGTGGAATTACGGCATCAAATCCGGCCAGGTCATCGCCCTTATAATGGACGCCAGGTTTATGGGACGTAATATTCATGTAGCAGCGCAGAACGTCAATGACGCGCACTTCGTGTCCGCGTTGCTGAGCGGCTTCCGCGAGCCGGCGAGTGGAATACAACGACTGGTTTCTCGATAGAATGGCGATCCTCATGGGACGTCCCCTTATGTTGGTCTCGTAAACATGTTAGCCCCGTACAGGTGGTAGAGCTTAGCGGAAAAGTCAGCGTGACTCAAAAATATTTCAGGACCGGGGTGGCTACCCCAGTCCTTACCTGTCACTTATACACTGAGGGTATGCTATTTAAAACGTATTGCTTTCCCTGTGAAACGGACGGAGCGTTGTGATAGCCGTTCTTGGTTGAAGGTCGGGTCGATCGGCGTAGTGCTTAACGTACCCTGGCCACGGTCGTAACTGTCCAATGTCAGTTCGTCAATGACCTCGGCAGTTGCGTCGATGTCATCGCGCAACATGGAATCGCCCGGGAGGGTTGTTACGCGAGCGGCAACATCGTCCTTTATTAAAGAACGCTTCACTTCGATAAGGCCGTCGGCATTAAATGCCAAGGCTTGTGCCTTTAATTGTCGGAAAGCCTGAAGCTCGGCGTCCTCCTCACTTTTCGCGTCGATCAATTGTACTTCGGTAACGATTTTCTTGATCAGAGTGTACGGTTTCAGCACTTGGTTAATGTAGACGACTACGTCCTTTTCTTCAGTTTCGGCGGCGGCGGGTTGCCGTTGTGCCTCCTCAAGGGCTGCATCGTCCGCCAGTGTTGGGTAAGCGCACAACATTAAAGTCGCGGCCGCGATACCTTGAGCTTGTTTAAGCGTATTCATGTCTCGGATCGCGGTAGAGTCGCATCTTCGTCGCGCTCAAGCTTATGCCCAGGGTGTCGGCGATTTGTTCCAACGACAAGTCGTGAAAGAAACGCAATAACAACACTTCACGCGCATGTGGAGTCACCCGATTAAACGTCGCCGACACGGTTTCTCTCAGTTCTGTTTTCTCTTGCCACGATCGGTGTCGCACGGTTTCCATTAGCGTGATGGTGCGTTGTACGTGGTCGCTCATCGCATAACGAGCGCGTCGTACCGCGTACGACCGACAGTGATTTTCAACGACCGTTGTTAACCAGGTCCGAAACTGAGCGCGGCCCTCAAACCTATTTACGCCATTGCAGGTTCGCAGCAGAATTTCCTGGGTCGCGTCCTCCGCATCGTCGTTGTTGGCAAGACGCCGGTAGCAACGACGTAAGATCCAGTCTCGATGGCGTTGAAGTAGGACGGAAAGCGCGCTTTTCCAACCAAGACCACATTGCCGTACACGTTTAATGAGCTCGTCGTCGCTTAATTGAGCGAGGCCGCGTACACCGTAGTCGCCACACGTATCGTGATTACGAGTGCTATGTAAAAACATCGTTTGCCTCCTTTTTTTACGGTTGTTCCAGGGTTTGAACTACCGGTGGGCAAACTATAGTTAAGCTTTAACGACAAATAAAACTAAAAAATTTTGTTATTAATAAAAAAATAATTTATCATTAGTCTATGGATCTCGAACTGCTGCGTACGTTTCTCGAAGTCAACCGAACCCGCCATTTCGGCCAGGCGGCGGAGGCCTTGCACCTCACCCAGGCGGCGGTGAGCGCGCGCATTAAGCAACTGGAATCCTTGCTGGGGGTGAAACTGTTCGATCGGCTGCGTCGCGACATTCGGCTTACACCGGAAGGGCATCGATTGTTGCGGTATTCCGATATGTTGATCTCGGGGTGGCGAAAGGCCCGACAAGACGTTGCGGCCGGGGGAGCCAAGCAACAACTGGCGGTGGGCGGCAGTGTTCGTCTTTGGGACATCCTGCTTCAGGATTGGCTGCATAAGGTACGTCGAAGCAAGCCCGAGATGGCGATCATTGCCGAATCCCATACCCCTGACCTGTTGACCCGGCGTCTTCTGGATGGGCTTCTGGATGTCGCATTCATGTTGGAACCGGCACAGTTGGAAGTTTTGCACATCAAGGAGGTGGCCTTGATACAGCTGGTTTTGGTGTCCAGCCGGCCGCATGCGACCATCGATGACGCGTTAGGCGACGAATACTTGATGGTCGATTGGGGTTTGGCACACGCGGTAGAACACCGGCGCCTTTTCCCCGATGCACCTGAACCCCATGTGCGTCTTGGACAAGCCAAAATGGCATTGGCCCATTTGCTTGACATTGGTGGATCGGCCTATCTACCGGTGCGCATGGTGGCCGATGACTTGGAAGCTGGATTCTTGCATGTGGTGGAGGAGGCGCCCAAAATTGATCGGCATGCCTATGCGGTTTATCCCGTACGCAGCGCCAAAACCCGATTGATAAAGGAAGTGTTGCGACTCTTTGAATACCATATTGATCTTGACGATCTGGATATTGAATGAACCTGTTCGGTAGCTGTTATCGAGCCCTGTACCGCAAGACCTCAGGCGCGAAGGGCGTCTGGAAGACCATGAATCATTTCACCCGCCGTGCTAGACCGTTGGAAATCGTTCATTTCTCCTGCGGCTCACGCTATCGCGGTTACCGTTTAGAAATTGCTGACGGTGGTGAAATTTTAGCGTGTTTATGGGAGGGCTTCCTTGGAGTAGACTGAGCTTGGTCCGGGTTGTTCCGTTCGTCATGCTGAAGCGCTGAAAGCCTCTCGATTAACACCTTCCCGACGCGACCCGCATCGACGGTTTCAACAACTAACCGGAATCCGCTTTCCATGATCGCGTCGCCGGCATGCGGTATACGTCCCAACCGTTCCATGAAAAGGCCCGCGAGCGTATTGGCGTTCGATTCCGCGGGCGCCTGTAAGCCGATTAAACGCTCGACGTCCACAACAGAAATCAAACCGTCGGCCTCCCATCGTCCAGCCTCGAGAGCGACGACAGTATGAACCGAGTCGGTGTGGTCCGATTTGTTATAGAATTCTTTAAGCATATCGTCGAACAAGCCTTACGCGGTGATAACGCCGACCACTTCTTCCGATTCATTCGGGTCTCATTCATCAGAAATCGCGATTGTATCTTTAATGACACATTTTTATGGGCAGAAGTCACAGGATGTGACCCCCAGCGCGTTGGGTAAGTCAACCTATGCGATCATAGGCAACCTGTAGGTTGAAAAGGCTTTACAATCGAGGAGCGACCCGGGGTAGCCGAAGTTGATAGTGCGAGACTATGGATTTTAACCTTCGTCGACGTAGGGCTTTAAAAATAATTGGCTACATACACCTATAGTAAAGGGACCGCTATGCTCCAAGCACTTCTTTATCGTCCTAACCATGACGGACTGAGTTCGGGTGGAGAAGAATTACTGGAAGTCTGGCGCGGCGAACCTCTATCTATCGTCTGGCTCGATTTGTCGAGCATACCAAACGAGGAAGAGACGCCGTTGATGGAAACGTATTTTGGCTTACATCCGTTGGCCATAGAAGACGCACAGCGGAAACGGCACCCGGCGAAGTTAGAAGCGTTCGACGCCTATACGTTTATCCTTTTGAAGGGACTGGCGGCCGACACCGAGGACATCAACTTTTCCACGATTCAACTCGCTCTTTTTGTGGGGAAAAATTTTTTGGTAACACGCCATACGGGCCGCTCTCTTAGCGTGGAGAAATTGCGCCGAGAACTGGAACGAGACGGATCACGCTTTAACCTGGGTCCCGATGCTCTGGCGTTACAATTGAGCCGCTTGGTCGTTGACCGATATATAAAGATCGTTCTGGGCTTCGAGCCACGCCTCGAAGAGTTGGAAGAGACCATGTTAGAGCATCCGACCGATGCGGTTCTTGCCGAAATAATTCGCGCGAAAAGTGACTTGAAAAGACTTCGGCGAGTCTTTACCTATCATGAGCACTTATTTCGCGAGCTTAAAGAAAAAAGGTATCCGGGTATCAGCGTCGAGCGTTTGCATGAGGTAACCGATGTCCATGAACAGCAGGAGCGAGGAAAAAGCCTAACCGGCCTACATTATGAACTCGCGTCTGACTTGGTAGAGGGTTATCTTTCCATTGCATCACACCGGCTGAATCATATTATGAAGATCTTAACGATTGTGACGGCGATTTTTGTTCCGCTGGGTTTCCTCGCCGGGATATACGGTATGAATTTCGAAAATATGCCCGAGCTGCATTCCAAGTCGGGATATTTCATACTTCTCGGTGTCATGGGTACCATTGCCACATCGTTGTTGTTACTCTTTAGAAAGAAACAGTGGTTGTAACGATTGAGATCGGCTCTAGGGGCTCGCGTCAAAATTAATTCACATTTTGGGCGCTGAGGCGCTCGCCTGGCAAAGCGTAAAAACGCCGGAGTATAAATATCTTTCAAGTTTTTGCAAAGCTACCGCGTCCTGCTCTCGCTCATTACCTACGTCCATGTAGGCAACGCTACCGCGTCCTGCTCTCGCTCATTACCTACGTCCATGTAGGCAACGCAGCCAGGCGAGATGGATCGACGTCCAAAATGTGAATTAATTTTGACGCGAGCCCGAGGTGGGTTCATAACGGTATCAACATTCGCTTTATAGGCGCGAACTCTACGCTTTCCTATCCTGAAAGCCAATAAAGGGATACCGACCATTTGCTCAGCTAGTACGTACCGAAATAAAAACGGATACCCGGCTAACCGACAGCCGTTGAAATACAGACTTAACGGTTTATCAAACACTAACCTTCGGAGACTCTCTATGATCACTATGAAAGAACGAGGCGCACTCAAACGCAGTTATTTACCTATGGTCTTGTTGTTACTCACGTCAGCGTGCGCCACGCGCCCCGCCGGTGTTGGCGATGATTTGTTACTGGCGGTCGACCCCACGTTGCTTAACGATGTTGTTGAATTGGGTGCGCAACAACAACGAGCGAAAAACAGTTTAGCGATCGCAGCAAAGAATCTCGACGGCGCGCGCCGGGAGCTGGACGTCGCCGAGGAACGTTTGGACGTCGCCGAAAAATTCACCGAGTGGAAAAAACTGGCCCACAAGCGTACAGAAGTGGCGAAGAAGTTAGCGCAGGCTAAAGTGAGCGCAATTGATTCACAACTTGAAGAAGCGAAAGCGCAAGCCATTGTCGCTAATGATCCTGCCATGTCAGAAGAAATCGATCTGAGCAAGTACAAGCTGGCGGTTTCGGAGAAACAAAAGCAAGTAGCGTCTCTTCAAGAGAAAGAAGCGAAGTTACAAAAGCAAGTGCAAAAGGCCGAACGGGGCTATAAACGGGCTTCAGAGCAGCTGCAACAATAGAACGTAGACTATATTTGGCCTGGGTGAGGGGTAACGGGATTGCGGGCCTCATAGGCTATCCCTGAGTTCCGCAAGCTCCACTCAGGGTACGGAGAAAGCCACGCTACCGTTCAATAGTATAGATAACGTCCGCGCCTTGGTGCGTGCCGGACGTAGCTTCCAGCTGCAGTCGCTTAGTGAGTTGATAACGTATATTGACGGTGTTAATCGGTTTAAGAAGACCGACTCCGTAACTCACGTAGACTTTAGGCGAAAGGTAATGGCCGATGACAAGGGACGCATCGCCCGTCTCCGTTGTGTCAATGCGCATTTCATCAAACCCAAAGCGTTGTCCCAGTCGCCGGGCCAGTAGATCACCGCCCACTAACCCCAGCCCCACGGCCGCTTGCGCCATGATTTCACCGTCTTCCCCGGATTCTTGATCCAGAGGACGCCCCAAGACGAGATACGACAGGGCTTCGGTTTCGCCCATAGCCGGTTCGGAATAGAGTTCTATTTTAGGTGATTTAACGGTGCCTCTTATCTTCACGCCTGCTTTGACTTCACCTACGTTGCGTACTGCACGAATATCCAACCCGGGTTCGGTCACCGGTCCGCCGGTGAACAATACCCGCCCGTGTTCAACGTCAAGGCGTTGCCCGTAAGCGCGATAGCGGCCTTCCGGAATATTAATTTCGCCACTTGCTTTGGTCGGTTGTCCTGGTTCGTCGATTACCACAAAATTACCTTCGAAGCGCCCGTCAAATCCAAATCCGTAAAAACGAACGCGCTTGCCGAGAATGACGCGCACACGGCTGTGAGTCAGCCATTTTTCCTCCGGGGCCTGCTCTTCGCCCAGAACCACCGCGTCACTTGAGACGCGCTTCGCGGACGACACGTCCTTGGGTTGCAGGTTGGCAAGCGGTACGCGGATTTCGCCATTAATGCGTACCGTACGTTGTTTGAGTTCGACCGTTAACTGTGGCGAGAGCTGCACATTTGCTTCGGGGATACGAGCAACTTCAAAGTCCCGTCCTGTTATGTCAATGCGCGATGGCCAGCCTTCATCGGGCGCGAGCTGTGTTTCGCCAGTGACCTGGAGGGTGCCCTCGTTGGAGCGAGCGTCCAACGAGTACGTTATGCGCTTAAGATCTTCACTTTTCGCCTTTAACGTGATGTCGCTGAGGGTAATTCCCGCTGTTGGAACATTTAGACCGCCGTTTTCAAAGGAAACCGCGCCTTGTATACGTGGCACGCCGATCGTGCCCGATACGGTGATGTTCGCACCTAACTTGCCGCGCAACGCTTGAATATCGGTCACCAATGCTTCGATGAGGCTTAGGTCCTTGATGGCCACGTTGACTTCTCCGGTCACTTTCTGTCTATCCGGGTCGAGCGCGAGGACATCAGCCTGGGGCAGTTGGGCGTTCGCCTTCAGGAAGTCGCCGTTGGCGAGCGCCAATGCGATATTGGCTTCGATTCCGGAACGATTGGCGATGAGGTTAACCTCGCCACGATCAAATTGCCATGTTCTCCGTTCGGCGTCGGCTATGGGAAAGGAGACGGCGCCGGCACCGATAGCTACATGCGCGTTAGCGAGCAGCGGCGCGCCCGGCGCATAGTGGACGTCAGCTTCGAAATTGATCTTACTTTCCAGCTGAAAATCACCGGGCAGCATCGCGTTTAATCGAGCGAGTTCCAAATCGCTCAAGCTGGTCGTTGCGGTCCACCGTCCCTGGCGTTGTTGGGCTTCGATACAGGCGAGACTGCCTTCGCTTTCCCAGCATGTGGAATTCACGTTCACGGCATTGGTTGCGACCGCGATCTTGGCCGGTGCACGGAGTTTCCAGGCGCTGAATTTCTGGGTGTTTATGTCCGCTTGGCGCAGTATGCCGTGCCAGGTGTCGTCTTTAAATCCCCCTTCGAGTCGAAGGTCGATGCCAACGTCGGGGCTCTCGACGATTGTCGTGAGCTGGTGACTCGCTTCACTGCCGGATCCGGAAACGCGTACAGCGGTAATCTGGTAGCCGGGCGCGGCAATGTGGGATGCATCTAACTCGACGGTTATGGCTTCCAAAGTCAGAAAATCGATGGCCATGGCGCCTTGGGCTTCGCCAATGGCGTAGTCTTGATAAACCATATCTCGGCCGCTGAGCGTACCGATCACCTTTGGCTTCTGCAATTTACCTTTAATGCTACCTTCCGCACTTAGCGTGCCGCCGGCCTCGGGGTAGAGCTGGCCGAGATCGGGCGAATGAAGTTTCCAGTCGAGGTCTGCTTTTTCGCCAACGATGCCTGAAAGCTCGACCCTCGAGCTTCCCGACTGAAAATGCAATGCACGTATCTGTATTTCCTCCCCACGTAGCGAGGTTTCGGTTCTCCCTGCAACCGGGAAATCGCGCAACGTTCCCTTTACGGTACGCAGATCGATGTCAGCATTGATTTTGGCGTCCCTGAGTTCACCTACGGATCCTATGCTGAAGGCCAATTGACCGGGCCAGTCAGGCCATTGGGAACCTGGGTTGATCTCTCGACCGTCTAAGACGGCTTCCCAGGTAACAGTCGGTTGCCACTGAACGCGGCCGTGGCCGTTAAGCTCGCCGTCCAACGTTTTTCCATTTAACTGTCGGACCTTGAAATCAGCTGGACCGCCATGGCCTTCGATGAGCCATTGCCCCTTTGGGACTTGCGAGCCGGCGAGTTGAGTCGTTAGTTTCAACGAATAGTCGTCGAGACTGCCTTTTAGGTGGAGGTTGCCGCTGGCGCTTTCAAAGTCAGGTGAGTCACTAAGCGGCCAACCCAGTTTTTGCCAGGTCATCGTTGCGTCGACGTGGCCAAATTGATCCGTCGGCTGCCATTGGCCCTGAACGCTAACGCGGCCCCCCGTTTTCGGGTGACGAACCGTTAGCGTGTCTATCATCACTGAACCGTCAGCACGGCGTTGAAGGGCATACTGGCCTTTTAGATCTCCGATATCGGGATAGCTGACGTCGAACTGGCCGTTCGTAACGACTTGTGCAAGATCTCCGTGTCCATGCAGTTGGAGACTACCGCGCACTTGCGGCCATTCCTTGTTAACGGAGGCAACGTCAACGTCCCGGATATTCACTTCAGTTTGCCAGCGTAACTGTCCTAGAAGCTGCTGTGCTTGCGCTGTTAGCTCGGCCGTTATGGGACCGGAAAGCTCGTGTTCCAAGCGCGTCTCCTGAAGGTCGCCGTGGAGGCGCCCGTTACCGTTAACTTTGGGATAGTCAGGCAGATCCACGTGCCATGCAATATTGACATCGTGGACATAGTCACCAATCGGCTGAATGCTGCCGCGGGCCGCCACGCGGAAAAGCGGCGAAACGACTTCCAGCACGTTGATATGAAGACCGGATTCATCGGCGTTGGCCTGCAGCGCCGCGCGCTCGAGCTCCACGATTGGGTCGTCACCCTGGTACAGCCGAAATCCTTGCACATCAAAATCATCGAGTTGAATGCGTAGCGGGAGCCGTATATCCGGTAGGGCAATCGGCTCGCTTTTCTTAGGCGCTTCTTCTTCCTCAGCCGCCGCCGCGGTTGTGACCTCGAGTCCTCGTAATTGAAGCGTGGTGATGTGCGCAAGGCCTAACAAAAGCGCAGATGGCCGCCAATCGAATACCAAGCGGTCAAGATTGACTTCAACCTGGGAGTCCCGGTAGTTCACGTTGGCGACGTCGAGCGGCCCTAACAAACGTCCATTGATCTGCTCGTACTGAAGTTCTCCCGGAATAAATCCACGCGCCTGTTCCAGGGTCCAGCGTAGGCCACTTTCCGATCCTGCTATCCAAACCGCCAGCGCGAAGGGGAGAACAAGAACGCCTAAGAGACTCCAAAGCAAGACGCGTTTCATAAATCGGGACCGATGTTAAGATGCAGTCGCCAGGGATCACCGCGTTCGGACAACGCTGAGGCCAGATCCACGCGTAGGGGGCCGACGGGCGACATCCATCGCACACCGAAACCGGCGCCGTGTTTCAATGGGTCATCATAATCGTCGATGGCGTTACCGACATCATAGAACACGCCAAGGCTCCAGTTTCCGAAAATACCGTGCTCGTACTCAAGGCTTCCTACGATAAGATGACGGCCCCCAACGGCTTCACCTTCGTCATTTGTCGGGCTTAAAGATTGATAGCTGTAACCGCGCACGCTCTGCGCTCCCCCGGTAAAGAAACGAATGGACGCGGGGAGCTCGAAGAAGTTTGAAGCGGTAGTAGTACCGAGGTCACCTCTCCCAATAGCTCGTCCTCGCTGTCCTAGCGGAACGATTATTTTTGCGCGCGTAAAGCCCTGTAGAAAATTGGTATCGGATAAGAGTGCCTCGCTGCCGCCCCTAAAATTAAAGTTAACGCGAGCCCCGCGACGGGTATTAATGCGGTCCTCGGCCCAGATTCTAGTCCAGCTCACCCCGGGTATGAGCAGTGTTGACTCGTCGCTTTGATCCGCGATATCGTAGTCTTCATTTTCGTATGTCAACGACAATGTTTCCCGCCAATGACCACGGGCGTGACTTAGACTCACCCCCAGGGATCGTGTAGTGCGATCATATTGGTCGACGTTTTCTTCAACAATTGAGCCACTAAACGCGAGTTCGTCGGTTCGCGGATTACGTACGGGTATACGATATTTCGTCG
>CALZJI010000217.1 GCA_945787615.1 uncultured Chromatiaceae bacterium
CCACCACTCGTGCCGCTAGGCACTCATAAAAAACAGGTTGAGTTGCTACCTAACGCTTGGTGGGTTACGCAAAAAGACCCTAACCCGCCCTACATTTTGGCTTAACTAAGTGCCATTCGGGCCTAGCCCGCATCTCTCACAGGCCCCCTATCCGATCGAGTGGACCCTGTGAGAAATCCGGATTAGCCAGAGTACGCTAGAGCGTTTTCACACGTTGCCTACAGGGAAAGTAGGCAAGGGGCGTGAGCACGCCTACAGGGATGTAGGTGGTAGAGCAACGCAGGACGCAGTTGCCGAGGACGCGGTAGCTTTGCCTACAGGGACCGTAGGCAAGGGGCGTGAGCACGACTGCCCGGACGACGCACATGGATGTGCTAGTGTCACGAGAGGGCAGGAGCCCGAAATGACCGACGCACATGGATGTGCTAGTGTCACGAGAGGGCACGAGTGCATGGATGCACGAGTTAGAGCAACGCAGGGAGCGGTTGCCGAGGAGCCCGAAGTGACCGTAGGTGGTAGAGCAACGCAGGACGCAGTTGCCGAGGACGCGGTAGCTTTGCCTACAGGGACGTAGGTAAGGAGCGAGAGCACGACTACATGGATGCGCGAGTTAGAGCAACGCAGGGAGCGGTTGCCGAGGAGCCCGAAGTGACCGCAGGAGGTAGAATTGCGTCGGGAACGGCAATCGAGGACGCGGAAGCCTTGCCAGGCGAGCGCCTCATCGCCCAAAATGTGAATTAATTTTGACGCGAGCCCTAAGGAGGATGAATGCTTCGTTTACGTCGTATTTTATCATCGGTAACGACAGTATGAACGTTAACTACAGGCCTAAGAGAAGGCTAACGTGGCTTGCTTACCTTGGCGCTGCCGTCGTATTTTTTGTAGGGCTAGAATTCGTCTTTGATTTCTTTCCTGAAAAGGAAAAGGAATTGCGCAGTGGCCTTCGTAGTGCGGTTGAAAAAACGTTTCCCCAAGAGGCGGCAGATGTAGCGAGATCGTTTGGCTTGTCCTCTTACGGGTTGGATTCCGAGGTATCTCAAAGTATGGATTCAGCGGCGCCTTCAATAGTGCTGATTCACGGTTTGGATGATCCTGGAAAAGTATGGATGAATCTTGCACCAGGTCTAGAAGCTAAAGGTTTAAACGTTTGGGAGATTCGTTATCCCAATGATCAACCTGTGGTGGATTCCGCTCGATTTTTTAATGATGAACTTACAGATTTGAAGGCGCGCGGTATCAGTCAGATCATTATCGTTGCGCACAGCATGGGTGGCCTCGTATCTCGCGAAATGCTAACCAGTCCGCACATCGCGTATAGTGCCAAGGTCCGCACCGGAGCAGCGCCTCGAGTTGCCGGGTTGATTATGGTAGGAACACCAAATCACGGTTCGCAACTGGCACGTTTTCGCTTATTTTCAGAAATCCGTGATCAATGGATCCACATGGTAAAAGGTAAGGGGCATCTTCTAAGGGGTATCTTGGATGGTGCAGGTGAGGCAAAAATTGACCTGCTTCCGGAAAGCCTGTTTCTAAATATGCTCAATGCACGGCCGCATCCGGAGGGAGTAAAAATGCTTATCATTGCCGGCATCGCGAGTCCCTGGGACGGGAAAGATATCGACCGGTTCATCGACTCCGCCCAGGAACATGTGCCCGCATCGGAGCAGAAGACGTTACGGGATTTTCGTGCGTTTTTGGAGTCGATGACCGATGGTTTAGGAGACGGGCTGGTAACCGTCGAGTCGACACGCCTTGAGGGTATTGAACATCAAACCGTTCGCGGTACGCATTTGTCTATGATACGCAATGTCATGGAAAACAGCAGCCGGATTCCTCCCGCCATCCCCCTAATCTACGAATACGTCGAGCAGATTCTTGCAACGCAGTAAAGTGCACGTCGCTCGATCTTAACGTATAACGCGTTCTAGGCGTACGGTTTGTTGTGTAGTTATCGGTCTTGTCTCGTTATTCCATACAAATTGCCGGTTTGGCAAGAAAAGTGGAGAAACGTCGGACCCCGTGACTTAAACAGATCGGTTTTTCTAAAATCCACGATTGTGCGCGATTGGTTGTATCCAGTGGGCAATGAAGGGTAGCGACTACTGGGCGTCTCCGTGCTGCGTTGGCTAAGGACTCGCGCAAGAATAACTTCACATTTTGAACATCGATCCATCCCGCCTGGCTGCGTTACCTACATGGACGTAGGTAAGGAGCGAGAGTAGGACGCGGAAACTTTGCCTACATGGACGTAGGTAAGGGGCGTGAGCACGACTGCACGGACGACGCACATGGATGTGCTAGTGTCACGAGAGGGCAGGAGCCCGAAGTGACCGACGCACATGGATGTGCTAGTGTCACGAGAGGGCACAAGTGCATGGATGCACGAGTTAGAGCAACGCAGGGAGCGGTTGCCGAGGAGCCCGAAGTGACCGCGGGAGGTAGAATTGCGTCGGGAACGGCAATCGAGGACGCGGTAGCTTTGCCTACAGGGATGTAGGCAAGGGGCGAGAGCACGCCTACAGGGAGGTAGGTGGTAGAGCAACGCAGGACGCAGTTGCCGAGGACGCGGAAGCTTTGCCAGGCGGGCGCCTCAACGCTCAAAAATGTAAACTTATTCTTGCGCAAGCCCTAATGTTAAAAATAGCACGCTACAGCTTGTCACAGTATCAGCCGGCCCAGTGTTTACGATGGCGACAGCTTGGTTATCGTCTTCCGCCGCGTCGATCGCAGTGTTGACTTCGGGAATCCGCCCCGTTGCCCGCTGTCTCTTCATCGCCAAATTTCAGCGCAATGGACCTGAACTCGTCGTTTATCTCCAGAAACGTTTCGGCCATATCGGGATCGAAGTGAGTACCGCGCCCTTCTGCAATGATGGCTACCGCTTTTTCGTGGGGAAAGGGCGGCTTATACACACGGCGGCTAATTAGGGCGTCGTAGACGTCGGCGACCGCCATTAAGCGCGCCGAAACAGGAATCTCATCACCCTTGAGGCCATGTGGATAACCGCTTCCGTCCCATTTCTCGTGGTGTCCATAAGCGATCTCGCGGGCGTACCGGAGAAATGTACTTTCCTGGGAGAGCATCTTTTCGGCCGCCATGATCGCATCGCGGCCATAGATAGCATGTTTACGCATTGTCACCCATTCGTCTTCATCCAAAGGCCCGGGTTTTAGTAATATGCTGTCAGGGACGCCGACTTTTCCGATATCATGCAGCGGCGCCGATGAGTACATGAGCTTAATATTGTCTTCAGTGAGCTCATCGGTAAAACGTGGATGTTTACGCAGCGCCATGGCGAGCGCCCGCACATAGTGCTGGGTACGGCGAATATGGTTTCCGGTTTCATTATCGCGTGTTTCCGCCAGACTTGACATCGCAAATATGGTTGCTGCTTTAGTCTCCGCTAGATCGCGAGTGCGTTCGGCAACGAGGGATTCTAACTGTTCGTTCTGACGCTTTAACGCGTCCTGGGCGGATTTAATGAACAAATGGTTTTTGACGCGCGCCAACAAAATGGGCGGACTGATCGGTTTGGTTACGTAATCCACCGCTCCGGTTTCCAGCCCACGTCGTTCGTCTTCCGGCTGGCTTTTGGCGGTAAGAAATATCACGGGAATATCGGCGGTCTCCGGGTTGGCTTTCAGGCGCCTACACACCTCGTAGCCATCCATTTCCGGCATCATGATGTCCAGCAAAATGAGCTGAGGGGATTTTGCAGCGGCGGCAAGCTTCAGGGCTTGTTCGCCGTTGGTCGCGAACAAGGTGCGATAAAGAGGTTTAAGCAGATCTCGCATGAGAGCGAGGTTGTCGCTGGTGTCATCGACGACCAGAACCGTTGAGCGGGCGTCAGTCATGGCGTCTCCTCAAACATAGGCGACGTTCGTAGTGCAATGCCGCGATCATTTGCCAGGTTTTCTAGACAGCGCTGGGCCTTGTCGAAGGCGAAGGTATTAAACGCGTCACACAGCGTAGCGTAGTCCGCGCCAGACAATACCGACTGAAATAACTTGCTGCTGCGCTCAAATACGTCAATGGCGTCGCCGTCGCCCGCTGCAACGAGGGCTAGCAAGGTTTGGAGACGCTCTCTGAGCACTTGTTCATCCACTTGCGCCGGTGTGGCGTTTTCGTTTTCGTGAGCCTGGAGAGCGGGTATTGTGTTTCTGAGGTCGGCCAGCAACGCTTCCAGGTGTTGTGAAAGATCGCCGAGACTGCTTTCGATCTTTTCACGTGGCGCAGCCTGGCTGCGTAGCGCATCTTCGAGATATGCGGCCCTTGACGATACATCCTTTGCGCCAAGGTTACCGGCCAGACCTTTAAGCGTATGCGCAAGGCGCTCCGCCTTGTCATGGTCGTTATGGTCGATGGCTTTCCGTAGCCTTGTCGCCACATCCGCTTGATCGTCTGCGAACTTGCGTAACAACCTGAGATAAAGCGCTTCATTTCCGGCGACATGGCTTAACCCTGCATTGATATCGAGTCGGGCAATTTTAGGCAAACGTACAGTCGTTGTCTCAGCAAGCGGAGTCTGGTATACGATTGTTGGGTTGTCGTTTTCGGGCGCTTTCCACCACGTCCGTAAGAGGCTATATAGCTCTTCGGGCGCTACAGGTTTCGTGATATGGCCATTCATACCTTCATTGCGACACCTTTCCCTTTCTTCCGCCATCGCGTGCGCTGTCATCGCTATAATGGGTAGTTCGCGAAAACGCGGGATTCCGCGTAATCTCAGCGTCGCCTCGTGACCATCCATTTCAGGCATTTGCAGGTCCATCAGTACAACATCAAACGCCTGTGGTCCTTGCTCCTCCAGCGTAGCCACGGCTTCTCTGCCGTTGTTGGCGATCGTCACTTTGACCCCTTGGCTTTCTAGGATTTCCTGGGCGATCTGTTGGTTAATTTCATTGTCCTCCGCCACCAAAACTCGCATTCCTGCGAGCCTCCCCTGTAAGTTTCTTTGGTACTGGCGGCTTGAATGCTCTTGTTCTTCAAATAGAGAGACGATTAAGTCGATCAACGTAGATGGATTGATGGGTTTTTCGAGGGTTCGATCAACGATTTGCAATTCTTCAATGGCATCGATGCTCGGCGCGCCTGGTTGGTACGTGACGATAATCTTGCAAGGATCCTGCGGCGAAAGAGTGCGAATACCTCGGGCGATCGTCTCAGCGGAGCAGCCGCAAAGAGGATGATTGACTATCACTAATCCGAAGGGGCGTCGTTGTTCGCTCGCGGCTTTGATTTGATCCACAACTTGTTGTTCACTCGCGGCTATGGCGATGTCAACCGGTAGCGGCGACAAGACTTGAACCATCGCCTGACTTGAACTCTCACGTCCTTCGGCGACCAAGATGCGCAGTCCCTGGATAGCATGAGGCAAGACTGACGCTTCGACTGGGGTATCCGAGACGCCAAACCAGGCTGTGAAGCTGAACGTACTGCCCTGCCCTGGTACGCTGACGACATCGAATTTTCCATCCATCATATCAACCAATTGTTTCGAAATCGTGAGTCCGAGGCCGGTGCCACCATAACGACGAGTCGTTGAGCCGTCGGCCTGCGAGAACGCCTGAAACAAGCGCCCGATTTGCTCCGACGTCATGCCTATGCCGTCGTCAGTTACTTCAACGCCAAGTTTGATGCGCGCGTCGTCGCGTTCTTTACACGTGACGCTAATCTTAATGTCGCCCTTGTCCGTGAATTTAACCGCGTTGGACGCCAGATTGGTGATAACCTGGCCGAGCCTCAGGGGATCGCCTATCAATTCGCTGGGAATATCAGGAGCGACTTGGAACAAGATCTCTAAGCGTTTTTCCGCCGCGAGGGACGAGACGATAGTGGCGATATTGTCGAGCACTTGGCTTAGGGTGAAAGTGGTCTGTTCGATGCGTAATTTACCGGCCTCAATCTTGGAAAAGTCAAGTATGTCGTTAATGATACCTAACAATGCGTCCCCCGAGCGATGTATCTTTTCCACGTAATCGCGTTGGCGTTTCGACAGATCTGTCTGAAGCGCCAAATATGACATGCCAATGATAGCGTTCATCGGCGTACGGATTTCGTGGCTCATGTTAGCGAGAAACATGGACTTCGACTTACTAGCCTCTTCAGCGATGCGTTTCGCCTCAATCAGCTCGGCCTGTTGTCGCTTGCGCTGCGTGATGTCTTGGAACGCGACCACTGAGCCCATATATTGGCCTGTCACGATCATCGGGTGCGACACCACAGATGCGGGGATACGGCGCCCGTCGCGACGTATCAACACCTCTTCATCAGAGCGATAACTCTCACCGGCACGGATACTACTCAACATCGCGTTGTCGCCGTCGGAGGCGATTTGATCGATTATTCTATTTATCTCAAGTCCTTCAAACTCTTGACGGCTCCATCCAAGCAATCGCTCGCCTTCGCGATTAATGAAGTTGCCGCGCTCATCGGCAGCGGTAACGAAAACGCCTTCTCCTAGCGTCTCGGTCAGGCCCTTTAAAAAGTCTTGCTGACGCGACAACGCCGACTCCATTTCCTTCTGCGACGTGATGTCGGTGCGTATCGAAACGTATTTATCGGGTTTGCCGCGCGCGTTGAGAAAGGGAACAATCGTGGCGTAAACCCAATAGTGACCACCACCTTTGATTGAATTCTTGATCTCGCCGTGCCAGACGTCGCCGCCGGCGATGGTGCGCCACATGTGGCGGTAAAACTCGGGGGAATGCTCGGTGGATTTTACTATCCGATGGTTTTGGCCAACGAGTTCTTCACGTGAATATCCGCTAATGTCACAGAAGCGATCGTTTACGTACGTGATCTTCCCCTGAACGTTTGCGGTGCTAACAATGGCGTGCTGATCGACGGCGAATTTCTGGAATTCAAGATCGGTGAGCGCCTCGCGCAGCTCTGTGCTACGGCCACGAAACCGTATATAAATCCATCCCAAAGCAAGAAACAAGGCTACGGCGGAAAGGAACAAGAGGTGGCGATGGACGTTAGCCCGCCATACTCGTTGAACAACCCATTGGTTAAACGCGTTGGGCAGCGCGACTAGAGATGGAGGATCGTTCAACGTTGCAGTGAGCCAATCGTCCATTTCATGTTCAATTTCCAGCGCGAGATTGGCGTGTTGTACGAGTAACGTCAAGACATTTTTCTGCGCGATAGGGTAATGGGGAATTAGTTGTTCTAGCCCGGCCAGTTGGCTGTCGAACTGCTTTCCTGACATTTTTGTCGGGCGCCCAACGTGGATCAACAATATGGTGTTTTCAATCTCTCGCAAGATTTCTTTCAGGGATTTGTCTATATCATCGTCGCTGGCGAACTGTTCTATCGTACTTAAGATGTAGTTGAAGGAATTTTTTAGTACGGCATTGTGCGATTTGAAATCATCGACGACCAATCTATGCGTGACGAGATGATCATCAAGCGCCTGGAGTTGCTCCTTGATGCCGGGGGCCCTGGCGGCGCCAATGGTCTTGAGACGCGCCTTCAGCTGTTGGTAGTGATGATGTAAATCGTTCATCATCTTGGTGATGGCGTCATAGTTTACGCGCAGCTGATAACGGTGGGAAAGCACTTCACGGCCTATTGCTGCAGGCTTGCTCCTGACGACCGCCAGGTTTTCCTGGATGTCGTTGTGAACCAACGAGTCAATTCCCTGGGACTTTATCATCAGAAAACCGAGCCAAAGGAGGCTAGTGAGCGCCATGCCTGTAAATATTACAGGCCGTTCAAAGGACCTCGCCTTGCGTTTAGAGTGGCGCGCCATCGTATTCACCCGTAAGACTCTCAAGGAACGCGACAATCTGCTCGATCTCTTGGCGATCGAGTTCTAGGCCGAGCTGGTGTCGCGCCATGATCTTAACCGCATCTTCCAAGGCGGCGATGCCGCCATCGTGAAAATAGGGCGCCGTACGGCTCACATTGCGTAGACTAGGCACACGGAATTCGTATCGGTGTTCCTCAATATTTGTAAGATGAAAGCGCCCTAGGTCCGCCTTTGCAAGAGCGCCGGGCGATTCGTCGAAATAGGGTTTCATTACGCCGATTTTCTCAAACATGTTGCCGCCAACGTTGACACCCTGATGGCAAGAAATACAGCCGTAATTTCTAAACAAGCGGTAGCCTGCTTTGGCCGTTGGGCTGATGGCGTCACTATCGCCACGTTGGAACCGATCAAAAGGCGAATCCGGCGTGATCAATGAGCGTTGAAAGGTCGCGACAGCGTTCTTGATATTTGCGATGGAAACGCCATCCGCGTATAACTCTGAGAAACTCTGACGGTAATGGTCATCGGCCTCGATCTTCAAAACGACTTGATCCCAGTTGCTGGCCATTTCGTTCGGATTATTGATTGGGCCGTCTAACTGCTCTTCCAGGCTCGCCGCACGGCCGTCCCAAAATTGAAGTGAGTTTAGCGCCGCATTGAATACCGTTGGGGCGTTTCTTGCGCCCCTTCTGCCTGCGACGCCAACCGATACGTTAAGCCCATCGACGCCTGCCGTGGCAAGACCGTGGCAATTGGCGCAGGAGATGGAATTATCACCGGATAATCGTGGATCAGAGAACAAACGCTTTCCGAGGTCTACCTTGTTCGGATCAAGGCCGGTTGGCCGCGGAAGTGGCGGAATTAGCGCGTTCCCTGAGGTATATCGAGGCTGATCTGAAATTAGACGATCCGAAACGTCACCCTGCTCAGTCTCTGGCCAAAACACTGTACCTAGAACGACAAGAAATAACAGACTGATCAATGCATAGATACGGCCATCTTCAAGCGCAGCGAATATGAATTTTTCCTTTTTATTCACATTGTTTTTTACTTTTACAGCGTGACTCAACGCGATTTAATTACGTTGGTCAATTTCGTAGAGGCATCGGATATTCCGAATAGTTTTACGGTGTATAGAGGTGAATCGGCCAATTACCGACAAGGTTTAGTGAGTTAGACCGCAGTATTGAATTCGGGGTATGAGCGGAAAACCAGGCGACCTGCACCCGATAGTCCGCAGAAATAACTATCGAAGTCGTTTACGCCGTTTTCTTTTCCAAAGCGCATTCGTGATCTACACCACCAAGGGTGGGACGCAATCACGGGCCACAACGGCCTTGGCATGATTGCGTGCAAAGGTTGACCGGGGTTGGGAAGGTACGTCGGGTCGAAACCCGTTATTGGGTCGATTCGGCACGTACTTTCGAACCGCGCGACGTAACAGCTATTTTTAACGAAAGCCCTATGAATGATTTTGGGTCAATCCGGATTTCGCAACATAAATCTGATGGATTTTCAATAAGTTAAAAATTTAGTTGTTGTTGAAGAGCCCGCCACGATCAACGTTACTCTCACGGCGGAGTGTGGGTAAAGGGTGAATGAGTGTGGATAACCAGTGAAAAATAGGGATGTTTTTCACTGGTTATCCACGCGGTCCGTGTAACGGACATTCACGCTTTATCCACACGGAGGCCGCGCACCTAACCTATCGTATTAAATAGAGTTTAGGGCCGCGGAAATAAATAATTGTCCAAAGATTGCGCCAGATTTTTGCTCAGATTCAAGGCGCGGCAGGGGGCGCATAATCCCTTTATGTAACCCTTGCCGCAACACAGAAGCTGGGCCAAAAGACAAGCAAAATTGGATGATTATTTGTTTCCGCGGCTCTTATATGAGTGCCTAGCGGCACGAGTGGTGGGTTACGGCGCAAAAAGACGCGCCTAACCCACCCTACATCGGGTATAGAATCGCCTAAGTGCCATTCGGATATAACCATAATTTTTACGGAGCACAGGACTTCCACCTGTCTAGACTTGCGCCGTTGTCGGCCGCTCCTACAACGTTAGGGTTTGTTCGCGCCAAAATCTAAATTGAATTCAGAACCTACTCGCGGCGAACCACTTTGATCTCGACACGCCCGCTCGGTCCGATATATAGCGCCGCGAGCCACCCCGTAAGACCCACTATTATGGCGCCGAACAATGCGGAGAAAAACCCTGCAATCTCGAAATCATCGAGAAAAAACGCCACTAGACCCAACATCGCCGCATTAATGACCAATAGGAAAAGGCCGAGTGTTACCACGGTGAAAGGCAGGGTTAGGAACACTAAAATCGGACGCACGACAGCGTTGACGATACCAAGCAAAAGCGCCGCTAATAGCAACGTGCCAGTACCGTCGATATCAATCCCTGGCACGATAGTTGACGCCAACCACAATCCAAAGGCGCTGACAAGAACACGAAGCAGGAAGCCGGGCATGATCAGACGTCTCTCTCTGATCTCATAACGGTAGTCATAAAAGCGACTTTAGCATGGGCACACAAGCAGAACAATAAAGGTAACTATTCAGCTCGCCCCTGAGTTGCCCAATTACCGCTCACGATACGGCGAGAACCGCGGGCTAGGGTTACAGCGCCCGTCCAGCCCAGCGCTTGGGGAATAAACTGCACACATTGAAACTTTCTATATAGAGCTTAGCAATACCCAACGCTATACCCTCGTAGCGAGCAATAGTATAACCCGTGTCGGTACAATTTTGCGTTTGCGTGGGCGAAACGGCGAAGGGTTTACGCGCTAAATAAACGTCTCGTTGCTTAGCATCAAGTTCGATGTAGTTGCGCGTGGCGTGTTGGCCGATGAGCAACGCGCCGGCGGTGGAGAGTTTCGCTGGCGTCGTGGATGTCCTAATCAGTATCATGCCCGTGGCGTCAGGCTTTGGCTTCAGCGGGGGCTTATGGTCCTTGTGGACGAAATATAGACCGCGGCTGCAGCGTTGATGAATCGTGCATTCGTCAATAGCTGCGGTGGGGATGCCAAAGCGCTCGATGACGCCATCGCGAAGCTCTGGTGACGGCAACGGCGTAACACTATCGGCTGGTGCTACGGGGCTTTCTCCGCCAGCACGTTTCTCCAGTACCGCGACAAAAAAGCCACTTGTGTTGTTGAGGTGCGGCCAAACGCGGACCGTCATTGCTAAGCGCGGATCCAGCGCTTCTCCCTTCCACGAAATGATACCCGCTGCTGTTAGGAAGTTATTCAGTTCCGTTGGCAATAGGCGCAGGTCGTTGCCACATTCACGCAATAGTGCGTCGATAACCAGTTCGTTTTCTTCCGGGGCGAAGGTGCATGTCGAATAGACAATACGCCCGCCAGCTTTACATAAGGCCACTGCTTTGCGCAGCAAAGCCTTTTGTTTTTGGTGGTAGCGCCAGGAAACATCTACCCCGATGGCACCAGCAAGTACAGCGTTTTTTCGAAAGGTGCCTTCGCCGGAGCACGGGGCATCGACTAAGATGCGATCAAAGCCCCCGGCCAGCATAGGATAATTTGCAGCATCCCACAGAGTGGCGCTAACGTTGAGCAGCCCGAGACGCTCAATGATGGTCCGCAATGGTCGCATGCGATTGATAAAGACATCGTTGGCGATGACAGTGCCACGGTTTTCAAGCGCTAAGGCGATCTGAGCCGTTTTGCCACCAGGCGCGGCGCACATATCCAGGATGCGCTCGCCGGGCTGCGGGTCAAGCAGCGTGACCGGAAGTAGCGAGGCCTCTTCTTGGCTGTGGCATAGGCCGGCCAAAAACCACCAGCGGCTGCCGAAATTGGGGGCTGTGCATAGGCGGAAGGCGGCGGGATTCCAGGCCAGCGGTGACGGCCGCAATCCTTCGGCTTCGAGTATCGACTTTAAGCGGGCCGGCGTGATGCGCAAAGTGTTGGTCCACACTACTGCGGGTAGTGGATGCGACAGGGTTTCGACAAAGGTCGTCCAGTTGTCCACCAGGGGCTGATAACGCGCTAGCGCCTTGGTAGGCGTCGCGTCATGCGTGTAGTTGCTTTTGTTTAACAAAACCGTCACTTGTGTTATTTCGAATTCTGCTTAGAACCACCCGAGCTCGAGAAAACTTAAAGGGGAATGATTATCCTATATTAATCATTTAAACCCACTGCGAACGTCCGTCTAATGCGCTAAGGGCTCGCGAAAAAATAACTTACGATTTTCGCATCCCATCTTCGGGCCATCTTTGAACAATCCTCAATCGCAAAATCCTCGAATTAGCCCCGCTAGTCCTGCGGTTTTGCTCAATCGGATTGTCCAAAACTGACCCAAATCTGGGCGCGAAAAATACGAAGTTA
>CALZJI010000218.1 GCA_945787615.1 uncultured Chromatiaceae bacterium
GCATTGCTGTGTAAGACACGAAGTAGTTGCCTAATGTCTGAGATTGTAAATCGATTGTTGCCTCAATCTTGCAGTATATACCCGTGGCGTTTGAGATTTAGGTGTCAATAGCACGCCCTCTTCATTCCTTGTCTGTGTTGAAATTCCTCGCAATAGTCCGGCTATTACTCGTCATTTCGCCTTGCCACGAAATGAATATGACGCACTCTTAACACCAAAATCTCAAACGCCACGGGTATATGTCTAGTTGGATGGGGATATCGTCGAGTTTTTTGAGAGATTATGATTTCCCTGCCAATCATCGCTCAGGCGCGCAGCTTCCGCGAGCTGTGCAGAGGTCATCTTGTGCTTCAAAACCTCGAGTCCTTCTCTTGCTTGTTCATCCCCTGCAGCTACGGCCAAGCTAAACCATTTGTGAGCTGCCACGAGGTCCGACTCCGTTCCGTGTCCTAGAAAATACATTCGGCCTAAGGTTGCAAACGCCCGTGGATGGCCTTGTTCAGCAGCCTTATTTAACCAGACGAATGCATGTGCGTAGTCTTGCTCAACGCCCAAACCTAAATAATACAGAAGCCCTAGATTGCTCTGCGCTCCGGCAATATCTTGCTCAGCCGCTTTGGCGTACCAACGAACCGCTTCCTGGTAATCCCGCCTACCGCGAATACCCTTTTGATAAAGCACACCAAGATTATTCTGCGCCATTGCGTGGCCTTGCTCCGCCGCCTTGCTGTACCACTCCGCTGCTTTGAGGTCATTCTGCGGGACACCCGACCCATTGTGATTCATCAGACCTAAATTGAATTGAGCGCCTGCATAACCGTGTTTGGCCGCTTTTTGAAACCATTCACGCGCTTCTCTGTAATCTTGCGCAACACCGATTCCTTGATGGTAAAAAACACCTACTCGATTATCGGCGACTGCCATTTGCTCTTCGGACAGTTGGCGTTGCAGTAACAGCAACTCTTTCTTCGCTTCGCCCAATCCGGCCTGAGAAGAAACGTAAAGCCATGCATAAGCAATCGTGACATCTCTGTCGACGCCTTGACCTTTTAAATACTGAAGGCCGAGGTTATATTGAGCGCGGTAATGACCTTGCGCCGCTGCGGCCGCAAACCATTCTGCGGCCTTCGTAAAATCCTGATCGACGCCTTCACCTTTTAAATAAAGAGAACCCAAATTATTTTGTGCCGTAGAATGGCCACGTAGTGCCGCGCTTAAATACCATCGCGCCGCCTCGCCACTATCCTGGGTGACACTCCAACCGCGGTGGTACATCCAGCCTAGTTTTGCTTCAGTCTCCGCCAGTTCCGCCTCGGTCATTTTGGCGCGAATGGTTACGACCCCTTTAACGGCGTCTTCATGGCCGGCGGCCGCAGCAAGATTTAGCCATTTATAAGCGATTTCAAAGTTCTTTGTAACACCTAAGCCATTCGCGTACAAAAAGCCAAGGTTATTTTGCGCCGCGGCATGGCCCTGATCTGCCGCTTTTTTGTACCATCTTGCCGCCCTTTTATAATCTTGAGGCGCCCCATTTCCCTCCCGATATAGCTGCCCAATGTAGAATTGGGCGTTTGCGTCCCCCCCTTCAGCCAGCGGTTTCCACAGCGCATAAGCTTTGCCGAATTGCTTAGATTGATATGCTTTTACACCCTGCGCAACGTCATTCGCCACAAGCAGCGCAGGCGTGGCTGTAAATGATAGTATAACGATGACAACTACGATGAGTCGTTTCACTACAATGGTCCTAAAGATAATTGATATGCGTCCCGCGAGGCCCTAAAAACGTCGACCCCACGCACAATGACGCGGATTCTACAATTGTGCCATCTTTCAGGTATTCGCTGTCAACATTTTGACTACCAAAACGCGAAGTTTGACGCACTTTTAGTAAATTCGGGTAACAGTTCCAGGAGATCAAAGCTACTCCGTATTAAGGACTCACGTCAAAATTAATTCACATTTTGGACGTCGATCCATCTCGCCTGGCTGCGTTACAAAAACTTGAAAGTTACTAATATTCCGGCGTTTTTACGCCTTGCCTACATGGATGTAGGCAAGGGGCGTGAGCACGACGGCACGGACGCAGGAGTTAGAATTGCGTCGGCAACGGCAATCGAGGACGCGGTAGCTTTGCCAGGCGAGCGCCTCAACCCCAAAATGTGTATCAATTATGACGCGAGCCCTAAGCCTAAAACATTGCGGCCATAGTTTAAAACCCAGAGGGTTTCCTTTGTCGTTTCCCGGTCTATCCTCGGCAGCCCTTACACTCACTATTTTTAGACCTGTTATTTTATTACTAATTTAGAAAGCGGATAGCCGTAGCTTGTTCCGTCTTAAATGCTCAATTTCTTTAATGGCCCAGCTATTGCAGTGACACGAGAACTGCACATAACGGGAGGATCGGCAAATGGACGCACGCAGCCAAGAACGTCACATGATTCGCTTGGATGAGGTCAACGGGACCTTCAGTCTAAATGCGGGAGAAAAACAGTTCCAACCTACGCTCGTAAACGATGTCTCCGCCGCTGGTGTGGGTTTAATGTTGTCCCAACCCTTGGCCGTTGGAACACCGGTGAAGCTCACGTTCTCAGCCGGTGACTGGGCTGTTAGCGTTCACGGTAATGTTATATGGTGCCGGCGCCAGACATTACCTGTCGGGAGGCCGAAACCGAAAGAGGACTTCCGATTAGGCATACAACTCCAACACGACAACTACGAGCGGAACCTTACATTTTTTCACGCTTTTCGAACCACGTTGAAAACGTTTCACTAATGACGCGTATCGCGCCCATGCCCCGTCAGCACGCCAACCCGTCGGACCGGAGACCGAACCGTAGCGCGAACGCTTTCATCGGGTTCTCTGGAGCGACTGATGAGACACACCAAGAACCGCACACTCTCCGGTACCGGTTGGAAATACGCGCTAGGCGTGGTCTATTGCGCCCCAGCCACTTCTAAGAGGTCGACAATGTCTTCGTACCCGTTGTTGGAGGCTTCTTTAATCGCTGTCTCGCCACTTCGGCTCATAGCATTAACGTTTGAACCGGCATCAATCAGAAGTCGTACGATATCATCGTGCCCGCCCCTCGCTGCGTAGATTAGCGCTGTCATACCGGTCGCACCGAACGCTTTACCGCCATCACCAGGGGCGTCGGAAAACTGAATCGTATTTGGATCCGCCTCGTAAGCGACTAACGCCTTTGCGATTCGCGTATTCCCATTTCTGGCGGCCACCATTAACGGCGTCAAGCCTTGAACGTCGTTAAGGTTCGGGTCTGCGCCATTCTCCAAGAGCAACGTAATAATGGGTGAATACCCTCGTTCCGCCGCCCAAAGCAACGGCGTTTTATTCAGAAAGCCTTGGTGGTTGGGATCGGCGCCCGCATCTAACAACACCTTTGCCGTCGCCTTATGACCCGCCTGCGCAGCCGCAATTAACGGCGTATTACGCCCCATGGTTTGAAGCGTATTCGTCATTGATACCGTTAGTTTCTCCGTTTCCAGAGTATTCGGGTCGACGCCCTTGTTCAAAAGCATTTCGGTAATTTTGGCGCGATCGTTTGCCGCCGCCACGAAAATCGGCGCATCGCCACGGTTATTGTTCAATCTTGGATCAGCGCCGGCAGCTAATAGAACCTCCGCAACTTTGGTATGTCCCCGCCGAGTTGCGACCAACAAAGCCGAATCGCCCCGTGAGGCGCTTTCCATCAGATCGTGATCTCGTAGCGACGCCGCGCTTGCCGCAAATGCCCAATCGCGTAATCCGGCCGGCAGTAAATTGATATCGGCGCCCTTCTCAATCAACAACTCAACAACCTCCACCCGGTTATCGAATGCGGCTGCCAACAACGGTGTAACACCGGTGCCATCGCTTACGTTTGGCTTTGCGCCCTTGTCCAATAGCGAGCGCGCTTTCTCGATATCTCCCAGCCGGGCCGCCTTGATCAAGGTAGCATCTTCGTCAAGACTCGTATAAGAGCGCTCCTGGCGCGCACCTGCGCTCTCGAGTATCGCGACCAGCTCGGGATCGAATTGTCGTTTCGCGATCGATAGCGCGGAATCCCCCCGGGCGTTTCGAATATTAGGCCGTGCACCGTGCTCCAATAACAGATTCGTCATTGCGACCCAATCGCCACCCGGTGTGTCATTGCCGTGGTCCGCCGCATACATTAGCGGCGTGTAACCGCTGTTATTGGCCTTGGCGCGTTGGGAACTTTGAATATTTGGGTTTGCGCCGCTTGTTAACAGCAGCCGCGCCGCGTCCAAATGACCGAATTTGACCGCATTGAACAACGCCGTTTCACCTATGTCATTCTTTGTGTCTAAATCCACTTCCGCGGCAACAAGCGATCGAATGATCGCCACATTGCCACTGGTCGCCGCGGCCATGAGCGCGGTTTCTCCATTGGGCGCCTGCGCATTTACATCCGCTTGCGCCCCAATCAACATGTCGACGACGTTGCCGTGGCCACCCTCGGCGGCTGCAATAAGCGCGGTATCGCCGACATTATCCACAGCGTTAACGTTCACATTGTTTTGTAACAGAAACTTAACAATACGCTCGTGCCCGTAGCGTGAGACCAAGATGAGTCGCTTAGGACTCAAAGGGTCCGTGGCGGCGGATACCGCTTGTTCGAATGCATCCTCGGGAGCCCCTGTTGACTGATCTCCCTGCGGACTAACCTCGCTCCGGTCGGATACTTCGGTTTCGGCCGAAGACACAGCCGCTTGCTGAGCTTGTTGGCTCGTTGCACAACTGGCCAGAAAACCGACCGCCGCAATTAACGCGGCGGCACGCTTCGCTGTGTCTTTTGGACTTTGTCTCATCACTCACCCCTCCCCATCTGCTCTCTTTGGCAGCCACCGTGGTCCGCAGACCCTCTTTTTCAGCGCAGGGGCCGTTTTTCAACCCTCGCTACCGTGGGTTTACGCAAAAACTGACTATTGCCGAGTCCCTGTATCGTCGTCCGTGTCGGGCCCGGTTTATATGCTATATCCCTAAGCGATCAAAACAGAGTAAAACACAATGTTATTCCAACACAAGGGGTGTTGGCAATTCAATATCATTTATTATTATACGTATTTTGCAATAAGGATTTTTATGCTCGCGTTACGTACTTTCTCGTTGGCGCCACAAACAATTACCTCCGCTCGTTTTCTCTATGGCGTCCAAGCGAGTCTCATGCGCGGCGAGCTCAAGTTGGTTAGCACGAATGATTCTCAATGGCGCCCGACGGGCAGCGATGGGCTTGACGGCGCGCTCAATGCTGTCCACCTCTTCCTTCGTTTCGAGCGACAACGCGGCTTGACCACCCGTCATCGCCAGATAAACATCAGCCAATATTTCGGCGTCTAAAAGGGCGCCGTGCCATTCCCGTTGCGAATTGTCGATCTCGTAGCGTTTGCATAACGCATCAAGGCTATTTCGCTGACCAGGATGAAGCTGTCTGGCCAGGGTCAAGGTGTCAAGCACCGTACAATGATCGATTAACTGGCCCCGCTCCAACGCCAATAGATCGAGTTCGGTGTTAATAAAACCGACATCAAATGGCGCATTATGGATGATCAACTCCCCGCCCTTGATAAACTCCAGGAATTCATCGACGACGTCCCGAAACCGCGGCTTATCTGCCAAGAAGTCATTGGTTATGCCATGGACTTCGACTGCACCCTCGTCCACATCCCTATCGGGCTGTAAATACTGTTGGTACTGATTGCCAGTGCGGCGCCGGTTAACCAGCTCGACGCAACCAATTTCAATAATTCGATGGCCTTGTTCGGGTTCTAGGCCGGTCGTTTCGGTATCAAGTACAATCTGTCTCATCATAGTTTCCTAAGAAATACTCTACGCTTATGTGCGTTGTGAACTGTTTCCGTGTTGCTCACACACGCTCTCGTAAAAGTTCGTCGATGCCCAGATTAGCCAGGGCATCGGCCCGCTCGTTTTCAGCGTGCCCGGCGTGGCCCCGTACCCAATGCCAATCCACGTGGTGGCAAGAGGCGGCCGCGTCGAGCCGCTTCCATAAATCCATATTTTTTACAGGCTTTTTTTCTGCCGTACGCCAGCCACGTCTTTTCCAATTCCGTAACCACTGAGTTATTCCGTTTTTCACATATTGCGAGTCCGTAGTAATACTTACACGGCACGAACGCGTTAGAGTTTCTAATGCCATAATGGCGGCAGTTAACTCCATTCGGTTATTCGTCGTTTCGAGCTCACCCCCGTGCAGTGTTTTCTCGTTTTCCCGGAAGCGCAAGATAGCACCCCAACCCCCGGGGCCAGGATTTCCCCGGCAAGCGCCATCAGTAAAAATTTCTACCCTTTCAGTCATATAGATAGTCTTATCCTTAATAATTTAGTCAGCTCGCCCCTGATTTGCCGATTACGGCGTCAAAAATGCTCATCTACAGTTGTAAACTACGCGTTTTTTCTTGTATTCGCACAGTCTAGGGACAAACTGACCAGTTACAAGCTCGCTTTTTAACCGGGCTGAATAGTTACATAATCTCGTAATTTATTTATTTAGTTCGTTATTGTCGCACCGTACGGAAGGCTCGACGAGCTTTCCGACGAGGCTGCGGCGGGGGCGCCAGCGCGGTTTAACAGGGGTGAGTGTCGCGACACGTTTCCGTGCCACCAACATGTAGACGCCACCTAAACGAGGCCAGAAGCGAGCGCCCAGCGATTCTAAAAATTTCAGACGGCGCATAACGCCCTGATGCTGAATTGGTGGGCGAAAAAAAAACGGCTTGACGAGCACCACCTCAAAACCCAACAACGCGAGCCAGTCCTTTATCCGCGTAAGACTGAGAAACCGTCCGCACCACGGCGGTGACGGTTTCTTCTTGCGACCGAACAAGCGTAGCACAAGGGCGCTCACGCCCCACAGGCTCCACGGGTTAAAACCAAGAATCACCACATGCGCTTCCGGAATTAAAACCCTATCTACTTCACGTAAAATTTCGTGCGGGGCACGCTCGA
The DNA here is from genome assembly GCA_945787615.1 of uncultured Chromatiaceae bacterium. Taxonomy (GTDB): domain Bacteria; phylum Pseudomonadota; class Gammaproteobacteria; order JAADHS01; family JAADHS01; genus CALZJI01. The sequence goes on from CALZJI010000218.1 coordinate 6,983, forward strand.
ACTCCAACGTATGCGGCAACACCACAACGTCCGCGCTATCTGACATGATGGGAATGGCATCGGGATAGGCATAGACGTGAGTGCACAACTGCTCGGTCTTATCCGGATCCATCACGACACGATGGGAAATGCGGCTTGATGCCAACAAGTCATCACCCAATAAACAACCCACTTGAATGGCGTGATAGCCAAACAAGGTGTTCAAAACGGGATCCAATTGCTCCCGTTCAATCTCGAGCAACGAGCGGCCAACGTGGCGCGTGTACCACCCTCGTAAACGTTGGCGAATCTCGTTGATTTCCGCGCGCTTTAACGCGTTCTTTCGTCGACCCTTCTCAGACATAAAACGTAAGATAACCCGCCTCGATATACAAATGCCAGCGTCCGTGGACATTACCAAAAAGACGTTACATAACACTACTCGATAGCTTGGAAATTCAACGCCTATGGTCACGATTACTACGTGAAAAAAGCCCATTGACCACGGAAGGCAACCCTGTCAGCATAGCCTAATGGTTCGAACACTACCGATTCCCGCATTCAAAGATAATTATATTTGGTTATTTCACCGCGAAACCAACCATGACGCGGGCAGAAACAACAAAAATACCAACCTAGAGGCAAATCGCGATGTTATTCCGGCGGTAGTGGTCGATCCTGGGGATTCTGGAGCCGTCATAGACGCCCTTGAGCGCCATTCTGTCACACCCGTGGCGATTCTAGTAACCCACCACCATTGGGACCATGTGGGAGGAATCCCTAAGCTCTTGAACGTCTACGATATTCCGGTCTACGGCCCCGCCGAGGAAAGAATTGAGGGCATCACGCATCCCTTATCCGATGGCGATAATGTTTCTCTGCCGAATAACGTGGGAGAATTCCAGGTAATTGCTGTTCCTGGCCATACGGTGGGACACATCGCTTTTTTTGGCGAGGGAATGCTATTTTGCGGCGATACTCTTTTTGGTGGCGGTTGCGGACGCCTCTTCGAAGGCACGGCGACGCAAATGTACAACTCGCTCAATAAAATCGCGGCGCTACCGAAACATACTTATATATACTGCGCTCACGAATACACGCTGTCGAATTTGGCATTCGCCAAAAAAGTAGAGCCGGCGAACGAGGCAATTTGGGCTCGTATTGAACAGACAAAGCAACTGCGCGCGGCCAAAAAACCGTCTGTACCGTCCACGTTGGAATTGGAACAACAGACCAATCCGTTTTTGCGTTGCGAACACAAATCGGTGAAACATTCCGCTGAGCGCAATGCAGGCAGATCATTGTCGACACCTGAAGCCGTTTTCGCGGTCATCAGGCGTTGGAAAGACGTAAGCTAATTATTTCGGACTACAAAACCCAGGTAATAATAGGCTGACAAAAACAATGAACAACAAACTCATAAAGATGAGCCTTACATTTTCGGCCTGCCTGTTACTCAGCATGGTCGTTTCGCTGGCATTGGCCAATAGCCGCTCACCCGGTGACTATTATCAGGACCGCGCCTTAACGAATGGAGCGCACAGTAAAACCCGTGACGCCGCATCCGCTGGCCAAGTTGGCAGGTCTACAGATGTTTGGGGGCGTATTCGCGCGGGATTTTCGTTACCCGACGGCGATCACCCCCAGGTGACCGCCCAGCGTAACTGGTATGCGAAAAACAAGGGGTTTCTCGACCGAACATTTACTCGCGCTCGACCCTTCTTGTACCACATTATGGAAGAAATCGATCGGCGCGGCATGCCGAGCGAAATTGCCTTGTTACCGGTAGTCGAGAGCGCCTTCCAGCCCTTTGCGTATTCCCACGGTCGGGCCGCGGGCATGTGGCAATTCATACCGGCGACGGGACGGCGTTACGGGTTAAAAATCAATTGGTGGTACGACGGCCGCCGCGATATAACGGCTTCTACCCGAGCCGCGTTGGATTACTTGCAGGCCCTGCACAAACGGTTTAAGGGGGATTGGTTGCTGGCATTAGCCGCGTACAATTCGGGCGAGGGAACGGTTTCCAAAGCGGTAAAGCGGAATCGTCGTACGAAAAAGCCCACGGATTTTTGGTCCCTTAAACTACCCAAGGAAACCCGCGGTTACGTGCCGCGTTTGCTGGCCATCAGCAGCATCGTGGCAAATCCAGCCAAGTATAACCTCAACTTACAGCCCATCCCGGAAAAACCGTATTTCACAACGATAGACGTGGGTTCTCAAATCGATATCGCGCTAGCCGCCGAGCTGGCGGACATGACGATCGAACAGATATATCACTTGAATCCCGCCGTTAATCGCTGGGCCACCGACCCCAACGGTCCACACCGGCTTCTCATCCCGCTGGAAAAATCTGAGGCCTTTCAACAAAGACTTGTGGAGCTCACTCCGAAAGAGCGAGTCCAATGGAAACGTCATCGCATCAGTGACGGAGAGACACTCAGCCACATCGCCAAAACATACCAAACGACGACAACCGTATTGCGCCAGGTTAACGATCTCAACGGCAGTTTTATTCGAGCGGGACACCACCTAGTGATTCCGGTCGCACAACGTTCGCTGGACAGCTATAGCCTGAGCGCCGATGAACGGCTTCGTAAAACGTTAAACACACAACGGGGGACCACCAAAACCGTTCACAACGTCTCTCCTGGCGATACGTTGTGGGATTTATCTCGGAAATATGACGTTAGCATGACTAAATTAGCGTCATGGAACGGAATGGCTAAACGGGACACACTGCGCGTTGGTCAACGCCTCGTTGTGTGGACCTCGAACAAAAACTCGCATGCGAAAAACGCCGTCTATAACTTGCCGCATACTAAACCTCAGCGAATTTATTACACGGTCCGCAAGGGCGACTCGCTTTCCCGTATCGCTCAACGCTTCAACGTTTCCGTAAAAAAAATAAAGAATTGGAACACAAAAAAATTGAAAAATAAGCGATACATTCAACCGGGACAAAAGCTTACGCTTTATATCGATATTACGCGGACTGCAGAGAACACCTAATTACCGCTGTCACTCCCATACAAGCACAAACAAGGTTTTTGCTTATCCATTCATAGCAAAAGAGAAATGGATACCCATTTTCGTTGGTTGACAAGGTTTTTGCATCTCGCCGCCGCGCTCACGCGAGGCAAGTGAATTCAATCGGTTTCCCGCACACTATGCCTAAATCCCGTCGCGCAAGGTGTGAGACGCAAAATAATGGGCTCAATAATGGTATTATGGCGTCCGCTCTTTTGACCTCGGCTGGATAAACGCAATACTGATCACCCATGAGTCAAATACATTTTCAGCAACGGCGCTATAGCGTTCCCGTTAAGGTCGGTACGGCCACCGTTGGGGGTAATGCCCCCGTTGTTGTCCAGTCAATGACCAATACCGACACGACGGACATCGTGTCTACGGCAAAACAAGCGATGGAATTGGCCAAGGCCGGTTCTGAGCTTGTGCGCATCACAGTAAATACCGAAGAGGCCGCCAAAGCGGTAGCGAGTATACGCGAGCAATTGGACAAAAGCGGGTGCGACGTACCACTCGTTGGCGATTTCCACTTTAACGGCCATAAGTTGCTGGCGAAATACCCCGACTGCGCCCAAGCGCTGGCAAAATTCCGCATAAATCCCGGTAACGTCGGTAAAGGGAAAAAACGCGATACGCAGTTTGCCGACATGATTGAGTTGGCCTGCCGACACGATAAACCGATTCGAATCGGCGTTAACGGTGGCAGTCTAGATCAAGACTTGTTAGCACGAATGATGGATGAAAATGCCCTACGATCCGAGCCGAAAGACTCGCCAGAGATCATACACGATGCGCTCATCGCCTCAGCACTGGAAAGCGCGCAACGTGCCGAGGACTTGGGGCTAAGCCGCAACAAAATCATCTTGTCTTGTAAAGTGAGTGGTGTCCAAGACCTCATTTCCGTTTATCGCTCCCTCGCGGCGCAATGCGACTACGCTTTGCACTTGGGTTTAACCGAAGCGGGCATGGGCTCAAAAGGTATTGTCGCCTCCACCGCCGCACTAGCGGTTCTACTGCAAGAAGGCATTGGTGATACCATTCGCATCTCACTCACGCCTGAACCCGGTGGCGCGCGTACGCAAGAAGTTCAGGTCGCTCAGGAAATACTCCAGACTATGGGACTTCGCTCGTTTACGCCCATGGTAATTGCATGCCCCGGTTGCGGTCGCACCACCAGCACTTATTTCCAGCAGCTCGCTAAGGATATACAGCACCACGTGAGGCAACAAATGCCGGAATGGCGTCTAAAATACGCAGGCGTTGAAGACATGACGCTGGCGGTTATGGGATGTGTCGTCAATGGGCCGGGCGAAAGTAAGTACGCCAACATTGGCATCAGTTTGCCGGGCACCGGCGAAATACCCGTAGCGCCGGTTTACGTAGATGGTGTAAAAACCGTCACGTTAAAAGGCGACAATATTGCCGAGGAGTTCCAACAGATCGTCGAACAGTACGTTCGCAGCAAGTATGGCTAAGCCCCAGTAAAAATAGTGCGTTATTAAGGGCCGCGGAAAAAAATAATTATCCAACCTTGCTTGTCTTTTCACTCAGCTTCTGCGTTACGGCACGTGTTACATATTTCAATATGCGCCACTTGCCGCGCCTTGAATCTAAGCAAAA
>CALZJI010000219.1 GCA_945787615.1 uncultured Chromatiaceae bacterium
ATCAACATTTTCGCTGCTAGGCATCGAACGCCGGTATTGTCACTACGCGGGATGTTGCCGTTGCACTCCGCGTCCAACGGATAATGACGGGTCTCTAGATGCCACGAGCCAGGTTCAGTTACTTTTCCGATTTCGTCTAACGCAAGGTGTAAGTCACGGCAATGCGGGCAGCGAATGTCAATCCATTCCACAATGTGCACTGGGCTTGCTGTGGGCCCGAACGTGATACGCTTATTTTCCGTGCTTCGTGCAATGGAGGGCGCATTCTTGTGGAGAAAGCGAGTATCGCTGAGGACTTGTTTAAGCTCCGGATTGAGAGAATTGATGAACTCACTTACTGGTTCGATATCCCCCATGGGCTGACTCGTTGACGTTGCCGCTTGCGGCAAAATACGCAGCCCGCGTTCATCAAGCGGCGTTTGCATGCCCGGATAAACGACGAGTAAGATGCCGACGGCCAATAGTGCGATGCTTTGGAGTCCCGCCATGAGCCAATCGGCATTTGCGGTCGAAATATGGCGAAAACTGACGTACGTTGCGATACCGACGCAGATGTAAAAAATCAAACAAGTCGGGCACAACACACCGATCGTAATGCTATATATCAGCAGTCCGATCGAGGCGAGCGCGGCGATGCTCCCTGTCAAGCGTAACGCCAGTGCCCAATTAGCAACCGATACGGCGGCTCTTGGAAATAACAGCATTACCCCAAGAAATAAAACGATTGCGCTCCAAACTAACCCCCAGCCGGGAAAAGGAATTCCCGTGGTTTGATGGATTAAAGTCGATAGCGGCGCGTTCCAGATTACGGCACAGTCAACAGTTTCAGTTACCGAGCACAGCGGTGCTTCGCCCGTTGTGCGTAACTCGTGCAATTCAATCCATTGATAGAGACTGGTCAGCGCCCCAGCGAGCGCCGCGATCATAACGACCCCTAAAGGTTTTTTAAACGATGATTCTTGGTTCATGCGAGAAAAATATATGTTTGAGTTAGGCGAGTGAAGAAATTTGTCCGAAAAATACCGATGCTGTTGAGGACAACGACAGGCTCGTTGTCTCTTTCCCTCGATGAGGAAATTAACTTCGATTGCTTTCACGCCGGCGTGCCTCGTCGATTACCTACGTTGCCAGCGATCGTAATAGCGAACTCTAACAAATTCTTACCAGCGGTGGTAGCCGCCGCGTTAACTTGAGTGGTTGTTATGAAACAAATGGGGTATTTTATATGGGTTATCGGTGTGCTGGATGGGTGCTGCGCTACCCAATTCGCGCGCCAGGTTTTAATAATTGCGCCTGCCCCGGGTCAGCCCGATGTTTTGTCGCGTCCGGCAATGGCATGTTTCGAGGCACGCTAAGGGCCGCGTAAAATACTAATTAGCCAAATATTGCGCCGGATTTTTGCTCAGATTCAAGGCCCGGCAAGTGGCGCATATTGAAATATGTAACACTTGCCGTAACGCAGAAGCTGAGTGAAAAGACAAGCAAGGTTGGATATTTATTTTTTTCCGCGGCCCTAACTATCACTTCGAATACGATTGATGGCTGCCGCGACTTCATGAGCGCGGGGCAGCGCGAGTGTCCCAATTCTATAAGGCGAGAGGATATCCAAACTCCTTTGTTCTATGTCTTTTAGGGCATGCTTGATGCCATCAATCATATTCGGAAAGGCTCTATGATAATGTTTTGCGTAGTATAAGATCAATAATCCTATCGCGCGCGTTTGTGCCACATCCACCAACTGTTCAATCCGGGTTAAGTCAATCTCATGCTCTCCGTAAATGAGGCAATGTGTACCCTGCGCATCAATTTGCGTTTCCCGATGCCCGCGTGAGGCGTTAAGGGCTTCGAGCGTTGGGCGACGCGTGGCACCGGACATTATTACTGGGAGCGTCGTGGTTTTTAGGCGCAGCCGAGGTGGTCGGGCGAGTTGGAGCGCTTCTTGTGTGACGTCATGTGGAACATAGGCGTCCATCATGATAACGTTGTCGCTAACCTCAAAGTAATCACCCGTACCACCCATTACAATAACGCTCGATACACCATATTTGTGGTACAACTCCTGGACGCTATGTAAAAACGGCGTAATAGGCTCCTTATCTTTTGCGACAAGCGCTTGCATACGTTCGTCCCGAATCATAAAATTCGTGGCTGAGGTATCTTCATCGATGAGTAGTAACCTTGCGCCGTATTCAAGCGCTTCGATAATATTTGCGGCTTGCGACGTGCTTCCGCTTGCGTTTTCCGTCGTAAAGTGGTGCGTATTGCGACCGAAGGGCAAGTTGTCGATAAAAGGGCTTATATTTACATCGTTGATGACTCGTCCGTCTTCAGCGCGGATTTTAACCGCGGTTGGGTCGGTGACAACACGTTCGCGGCCATCGTTGGGAACGTGATTGTAAACACCGCGTTCTAGCGCATGAAGTAACGTCGACTTGCCGTGGAAGCCGCCACCGACGATTAGCGTAACGCCGACAGGGATGCCCATACCCCGTATTGGCCCGGCATTGGGTAGTGTTACCGACCTGGAAAGGGTGTTCGGCGTCTGAAAAGGCAAGGCGCTAGCCCCTAAGGGGCGGTCGTCAATTCCGCTGCGTCTAGGCAAGAACGAATTGTCCGCGATGAATGCGACAAGATTCTCTTCACTAAGCCAGTTTCTAAGAAAGGTTTGGTCTTCGGCGCTTTCAACGTGACGTGAAATCTCGTCGGTGGGAAGATTTCTACAGAGTAGGCTATCGTGCACGACTCGAGGGAGTTCGCGGAAGAACATCTCCTCTGCTTCCCGGGCAAGGATCTTTCGGCCGCGCGCGGGAAGACCAACTGTAAAACGTATCTCTACCCCTTCGCTTGATAGGAGTATGGCATTTCGTTCCAAGATTTGTTGACCGCCTGTCTCAATGGCGACGTCGCCGCTCTTGCCGATGCCGCGATGACCTTTAACGTATTGTCCGATGGCGCGTTTAACGGCGCGGCCAAGAAAGTCTTCGAGAGCAACTTTGCGTGTATCCGTTTCCCATAGGTGCACAGGGAATCCAGCGATATCAGAAGACACGATAATGCTAACGCGGCTCGGCGCCGCGTAGGGGTCGCCCTGTACGTGATCTATCGTAAGTTTGAACTCATTGAAGAGGTAGGAACCTTTCAACGATTTGTATGCTTTATAACCACAGCCGTCAATCTGTGCGAGCGCGCTCCTCAGTCGATCCATATTATTAGAAAAAGCCAGTGCGTAACATGTTAAGATTCTTTAGATTAAACGTTGTCAACGGTTGACAGCGTCGAATAATGCGCGCTGAGACTGGCGAGTTTAACTGAGGCGGCGAATATTATCTATATTTGCGCGAAGACGCTGAAGTGTGGAAAGATAGCTTAACAAAGCCCGGTTGCGTGTCGATATTAGTACGAGATTTGGTGTATTTTTAGAGACAGACGGTTTCCGGTCGTCATCACGACTAGATACGTAGTTACATTAGGTGTTAGCGGCCCGCTTTACCCTAATTGAATGAAAAATGCAAGTGCATTCTTGCGCTGCGGTGGGTTGTATCTCAAGAATACACCTAGAACAATCCTGCGGTGGGAATGTAGTGGGACTCAGTTGATTAGAGAATGTTTATTTGGCTATGAATAGATTTACGGTAGGCGAAACGATTAATCTCTATGAGGCCAATTATAAGCGCTTGCTGCGACTAGTTCCTTTTGTTCGCGAATCGGAGGGTGTAACACTGCTGGAGATCGGAGAGCTGCCCGAGATGAAACTCGAGGTAGTTGAGCACTGCCGTTATACCACTGTTGTGGCGCTAACCTGTCATTTGAGTTCTGCTCAGGCGTGGATGACTGACCCGAACATGAAAATACGTCTATATCACGACGCTAAAGTTGCGGAAGTGATCGCCTGTCAGAATCATTGCCGGTTCGAAGCGCGTTATCCCTACCCAAACCGAAAAATGTTTTCGCGCCACGAAAAACGCCAAGTGAACGTGTTTCTTGGTGAGTGGCTGGAACATTGTTTGGCTAAAGGCTGTCGTTATGCTTTTGACACACCCTTAACGAATGCATAAAACATATTTATTTATACATATGCTTTTTTGTCGTGGACGACAAACGTGACCCGTATTTAAGAGTATACGTTGCTCTCTGTAACCGCGTCGGGATATCAGAATCGCATCTTAGGGTACCCATCCAAATCGCTTCCAACTGTAAATGCCAACTCATCTCGCATGCGGGCTAGGTACCTCTTGCGGGGTGACGGGCAAGCGAGGGCGCTTGGATTTGGCGAACAGAGCAGGCCGTCTGGTGGCTCGGAACGTCTGCTTTCGAGGTACCGCTATCGTCTTAGGACCGCGGAATATAATAATTACCCAAAGATTGCGCCGGATTTTTACTCAGATTCAAGGCGCGGCAAGTGGCGCATATTGAAATATACCCGTGGCGTTTGAGATTTAGGTGTTAAGAGTGCGTCATATTCATTTCGTGGCAAGGCGAAATGACGAGTAATAGCCGGA
>CALZJI010000220.1 GCA_945787615.1 uncultured Chromatiaceae bacterium
CCCAACTTAGCAACATGGCTGCATTAAAGGAAGCGGGTTGTGTAGGCGTAAGCAACGCGTTGGAGCCGATTGCTAATCCACTCATTATGCGCCGCGCGATGGAATATGCCGCCACTCAAGATCTGACCATATTCCTTCATCCTGAAGATCATTGGTTATGGAATAACGGACGCATGCATGAGGGCGTCGTTAGCACCCGACTGGGTTTGCCGGGCATACCTCAAGCCGCTGAAACGGTCGCCGTTGCGCGCGATTTAGCACTGATCGAACAAACGGGGATACGCGCTCATTTCTGCCGACTTTCATCGGCGCGAGCGGTTCAAATGTTGGCCCGAGCCCAATACGACGGCCTTCCCATCACCGCCGATGTTACCGCTCACCATCTACACTTAAGCGAAATTGATGTTGGCGATTTCGATAGTCAGTGTCACGTACGACCACCATTGCGCACCTTGAGAGACCAAGAGGGTTTACGCGCGGGAGTGGCAAAGGGAACGATTGGCGCGATTTGCTCGGACCATCAGCCCCACGAGCCGGACGCCAAATTGGAACCGTTCAGTGAAACCGCACCGGGAATCTCCGCATTGGAGACGTTGTTACCGCTCAGTCTCCGCTTGGTTAATGACAACGTCATAGATCTACCGACAATGATTTCACGCTTAACGTGGGAGCCGGCTCAGATACTCGGCATTGAGGGAGGCCGTTTGGGCACCAGCGACCGAGCCGATATATGCATCTTCGATCCCGAGAAATTTTGGGATCTAAAAAACAATATTGTCAGTCGCGGCCACAATACGCCTTTTATTGGATGGGAGTTACAGGGGCAAGTGACACACACCCTCGTGGCGGGAAAAATTGTATTTCAACGTAACCCCTGACGTTGCGCAAAAATTTGGATCCAAGAGCGTTTAGCCCGCATTTCTCACCAGAACGGGCCATGAACTCGGCGAAAGCACGCGGCGAACTGTCTAAAATCCACTCTTAGGGCTCGCGAAAAAATAACTTCGTATTTTTCGCGCCCGGATTTGGGTCAGATTTGGACAATCCGATTGAGCGAAACCGCAGGACTAGCCCGGCTAATTCGAGGATTTTGCGATTGAGGAATGTTCAAAGATGGCCCGACGATGGGATGCGAAAATCGTAAGTTATTTTTTCGCGAGCCCTAAATAGCCGGACGCAGAGCGTACGGCGGAACGTGCGGCAATCCGGAATAAACCGCGGTTCGACAACGACACCATCGCTCATGACCTGTCAACGCCATGTTGGCATGGCGAGGACTGTTGCGAAACCAGAGTCGGTACCCCCAGGGGCTCCCGTCATCCATAGTAGGGCGAGGTTTGTTTCGGGCGTACCTCAGATAAACGAGGAGGTACCTCCTACTTTACTTTACCTCTACATTGACCCCGCGAACAAATTGGCGATGAGCTTCGCATTCTTTTCGCCGTGTTTTTTTCCGCAATGGAATAAGACCTTTACTGCATATTCGTGGGGAGAGCCCCGCCAATCATAGGCGTTTAGAACAACGTCGTTTAAGTAAAGTTTGTAAGCATCTCTTACCTCGGGCGATGTTTGGTTCACCGTCATTGCGGTTAAGGCGGTTTGAATCGGGATTCCGAGACGCGAATTGATGACGTTGTCGAAGCCGATCATTGCCAGAGCAAAACACTGCTGTTCATGGGTGTTAAGCGACTGCTGCTGTTGGGTTTTAAGCGAGGGATGTTTATCGGCGACAGCCGGTAGGATTGCAATCGCGAACATGCCCCCAATAACGCGACTAGAAAGCTTCATCTTACAACTCCTTCGAGGAGGCGGACTTGAAATCGTTTTTCAGGCCAGGTGGCCAGAAGAGATAGCCTCTTAGCTCGGTTTTTTGAGTGGAGTATTTTTCGTTAGGACCATAAGTTTTGACAATAGTTGACTAAAATAGTTTGGTATTGCCGTTCGCGCGACTTACTCGTCGGAGAACGAGTTTTGTCTCCCGGGTCATCGGCAGATGAGGCCGACGGTTCGCCGTCATGTCGATTTCTCAAGCCGACTACGGGGCGCTGCGATAGCCGGAAAAAATGATAATTATCGTGTGGATTAGACGGGAGTTGTAGGTGGGTGACGGGAGCCCTAACATAAGAGTAACGCGGAACAGGCGGGAGCCCGCCAAGTTTAACCCCCGGCGGTTTACAGGGGTCGTTTCAGATCGCAATGCTACCGGTAAGAGGATCGACTGTTAATCGTTACTTACACCAATGAAAGGTGTAGCGGTTCTCGCTGCGCAGCTAAAAAGTACTTTTACGGCATATTCATGAGGCGAACCACCCCACCTGAAGGCATGTTGCACAACACCTTTAAGACGCATTTTATAAATATCGCGCACGTTTGGTGATTGTTGATTTACGGTCATTGTATTAAGAGCGTGTTCAATCGGGACGCCTACACGCGAATTGATGACCTGGTCGAAACCGATCATCGAAAGAGCAAAACATTCGTGTTCATTGGAGTTTAGGGGCGATGAGTCGTTTGCGGAAGCTGAAACCGAAAAAATAAGAACAAGTCCAGCGATGAGTTTATGAAAAAGTTTTACGTTCATTCCGTTCCCCTTTGTCTACTTCCAGCCAACAGCAGCTACATCGGCATCGGGACGCTTTACCTTAGGGCTCGCGAAAAAATAACTTCGCATTTTTCGCGCCCAGATTGGGGTCAGATTTGGACAATCCGATTAAGCAAAACCGCAGGATTAGCCCGGCTAATTCGAGGATTTTGCGATTGAGGATTGTTCAAAGATGGCCCGAAGATGGGATGCGAAAACCGTGAGTTATTTTTTCGCGAGCCCTTAGTGTTGTCTCGCTACGGATCGGTCCGAGGTTCCGGGGAGAGTGAGGTCTAGGTTATTCACAAAATCTGTGGATAACTCTGTGGATGAGTTGCGACTATGGACGATAAATACACTGATGTACTGGACTTTATGACGAATTGATGAATTTTTGTACGGTAGACACCGGCCATCAAAATCAACAAGTTACGTGTCGTGTGCGATGGCTCGTGAAACAAATGTTCCACGTTCGACTCGGCGCCGATCGGGGCGTGTTTGGCTGGGTATAACACGCGTGGAGGCGTTCGCCTAGCTAAGGGCTCGCGAATATATTACTTACGGTTTTCGCATCCCATCTTCGGGCGAACGTTGAACGATCCCCAATCGCAAAAACCTCAAATTAGCCGGGCTAGTCGTGCGGTTTTACTTAATCGGATTGTCCAAATCTGACCCCAATCTGGGCGCGAAAAATACCAAGTTATTTTATCGCGAGCCCTAAGGGCCGCGGAAAATAATAATTATCCAAAATTGCGCCGGATTTTTGCTCAGATTCAAGGCGCGGCAAGTGGCGCATATTGGAATATGCAATACTTGCCGTAACGCAGAAGCTGAGCAAAAAGACAAGCAAGGTTGGATAATTATTTTTTTCCGTGGCCCTAAGCAGCACGCGTTGAGGGAATGCCCATTGTCTGCAAGAACGAGGGCGTATTGATATCCCTATTTCTGTGGGGCCTAAGACGTCTAAGGGGAAATCGATTCAATTTAAGCGCGCCGTAAAAATGATGGATAAGATAATGAAAACGATACCGAGTGCGCCCGATACAAGAGCGTCGTAAAATGGCGCCATCGCGACAGTGGCCAGCGCGAGGAGACCAGAGCTCAGTGCTGCGAGGCTGAGTGAAACGTTTTTCGCTCTTGAGCTTTGGGGCATCACAAATTCCGCTCTCAGAAAAATACGATTAACACGCATTACGACATTTTGTGGGTGTATTCGTTGAGCGTATACCTAACGTGTAACTTCTCCGACCAGGTCAAGTTGCGGGCGCATCATGTGCCCGAGAGGTGGTAATGAACGGCGTACTGCCTACACGATTTGACAACTTGGCCTGGCGAATGATCACAGATTTAGCGCTCTTCTTACCAACTATAAATCGACGCGCAGTTCCATTTCGCAGGGAAGACCGAAGCAGTGGGGAGTCGCAATGTCGCACGCGTGCGCGTCATTGATCGCGCGGTCGTTGATACGGCTTAGATTCTATTCACAACCTACGCGCAGTTGTGGAAACACGGACAATTATGGGGTATAAGATCATGGATTTCGGAACAATTATTTCGACGGCGAGACTGGCCGATCATTTAGGCGCAGCTGAGTTCGTTCTTTTCGATTGCCGTTTCTCATTAACAGATGGCGAAGCAGGGGAACGTGCATACGGGGCAAATCATATTCCCGGTGCCCACTATATAAATCTTGAGCGAGACTTGTCGTCACCGGTTAGCGCTTCGAGTGGGCGGCATCCTCTGCCAGACCCAACCCAGTTGGCTCGAAAACTCGCGGTTAAGGGCGTAAACAACGATGTTCAAGTCGTTGCCTACGACGATTCGGGCGGAGCGTTCGCAGCCCGTTTGTGGTGGTTATTACGTTGGTTGGGTCATACGCAGGTAGCAGTATTGGATGGTGGCATGGGTAAATGGGCACGGGAAGGACGACCGCTCACTCGTGATATCCCCGTGACTGCCGCGAAGTCCTTTCAAACGCACGTTAAACAGAATCTTTGGCTAACCACAGAGCAAATAAAGGATAGACTCGAGGCAAACGCGATCTTGTTAATGGACGCGCGGGCCGCTCCGCGCTTTTACGGCAAAGAGGAGCCCATCGACACCGTGGCGGGGCATGTGCCGGGTGCTGTAAATAAGCCATTCCAAGAAAATCTAACGCAGGACGGTTGCTTTCTAGGACCAGAACGTTTGCGCGATCAATTCGACGAAGCGCTGCGTGGTTTTTCCTCCACGGAGGTTGTGCACATGTGCGGTTCCGGCGTCACGGCTTGCCACAATGTGCTGGCGATGGAGATAGCGGGATTGAGAGGGTCTCGCCTCTACGCCGGATCGTGGAGCGAGTGGATTCGCGATTCCGCGCGACCGGTAGCGTTGGGGCGTGACTAGCCCGCATTTCGCTATTTGATACACGAAGATCGCGGATCGCGCAGAAATTTACAAACTACCTCGTTGCAAAAACTTGAAAGACACCCCGCACTGACGTAGGTAAAGAGCACGAGCACGACTCCACGGACGACGCACAGGGACGTGCAAGTGTCACGAGAGGGCAGGACGCCCGAAGTGACCGACGCACAGGGACGTGCAAGTGTCACGAGAGGGCAGGACGCCCGAAGTGACCGACGCACAGGGACGTGCAAGTGTCACGAGAGGGCAGGATGCCCGAAGTGACCGCAGGAGGTAGAATTGCGTCGGGAACGGCAATCGAGGGAGCGGAAGCTTTGACTCGGAATAAATATGTTTCACATTTTTCTGGGAAAACATACCGGCGATGGATGTTTCACGTTACATAACGTTTCACAACGTCGTCAAAACCCTTTGCGGCGGCTACAACTACGTTGCGACTGCGGTATTATAAAAAGCAAACGAAGGTTTTTCATGCGTTCAAGCTGGGTAAATCGGGAAAGACAACCGCGCGCTAGCCAAAAAGCGGGTGCCAGAGGCTCTGGGAAGCTGCGGCCGCTGCGTCTTTTATTGCCTTTTTTAAGGCCGTATGCGGCCGTAGTGGTCCTCGCATTGGTGGCACTTACTGTGGCAGCGGGGGCAACGCTGGCGGTTCCGCTGACCGTTCGCTATATGGTCGATCTCGGTTTTTCAAAGGTCAATGTAGAATCCGTCGACCGTTATTTCCTCACCCTATTGGCCGTTGCCGCGGTATTGGCTTTTGCCACGGCGGCGCGCCACTATTTAGTGTCCTGGTTGGGTGAACGGGTCGTTGCTGATGTCCGCAAGGCCGTGTACAACCATGTTATCGTCATGAGTCCCACGTTTTTCGAAGTCACACGCACTGGAGAGGTGCTTTCGCGACTAACTACGGATACGACAGTGATACAGACGGTCGTGGGTACGACCGCCTCAATGGCATTACGAAACCTTTTTATCTTTGTCGGCGGTCTGATAATGTTGGTACTCACCAGCCCGAAGCTTACAGGGTTCATCGTCGTGTTAGTGCCCATTGTAATTCTACCCATCGTGTTCTTTGGTCGGTTGTTGCGGCGTTTATCACGTGCGAGTCAAGACCGCGTGGCCGATATAAGCGCATTTGCCGGTGAGACCCTCAACGCTGTACAAATCATCCAAGCGTTTACCTACGAGTCTGTTGCCGGCAACCGTTATGGGAGTGCAGTTGAAGCCTCGTTCGAGACGGCGCGCCGACGGATGCGGGCTCGAGCGATATTCACGGCGCTGATCATATTGTTAGTTTTTAGCGCGGCGGTCTTTCTGTTATGGGTTGGTGCCCAAGCCGTGATGAACGACATGATGTCGCCAGGTGAGCTCAGTCAATTCGTTCTCTATACGGTATTAGTCGCTGGCGCAACGGGGGTGTTGAGCGAGGTTTGGGGGGAGTTACAGCGTGCTTCAGGTGCGACGGAGCGACTTATGGAACTGCTCGCTATAAAATCCACGATCAAAACGCCCGCGCGTTCCGCAGAGTTACCCGAAAAGATCCAAGGCGGAGTACGTTTTAATGACGTTACGTTTTATTATCCGTCGCGCCCGGAGCGCGCCGCATTGGAACGTTTTTCTTTAGATATTAAACCGGGTCAAACGGTAGCGTTGGTGGGTCCGTCGGGCGCTGGGAAAAGTACTGTATTTCAGTTGTTGTTGCGTTTTTACGATCCGCAAAATGGGAGTATCAGCGTCGACGATGTCGTGACTCGGCAACTAAATCCTAGAGTGTTGCGACGGTATATAGGGCTCGTCCCTCAGGATACGGTTATATTCGGCGCGGACGCAATGGAGAATATACGTTACGGCCGGACTGATGCGTCGGACCAAGAAGTGTTCGAAGCCGCGCGTTTTGCCGCAGCGGATCGTTTTTTGTCGCGGCTGCCGCAAGGTTATCACACCTTTCTTGGTGAGCGCGGGGTACGCCTTTCGGGTGGCGAGCGCCAGCGCATCGCCATTGCCCGAGCTATACTTAAGGATCCACCGGTGATGCTATTGGACGAAGCCACCAGCGCGCTGGATGCTGAGAGCGAGCGCTGGGTCCAAGAGGCGCTAACTCATTTGATGGAAGAACGAACCACCCTTGTAATCGCCCACCGGCTCGCGACGGTTTTGAAGGCCGATCTTATCGTGGTTATGGATGCTGGACGGATTGTCGCCACAGGCACCCATGACCAACTCATCAAACAAGAGGGGCTTTATGCGCGGCTCGCCGCGTTGCAGTTTAACGGATAGCAGTAGGCCTTCGACGGTGCGACGTATGCATGGCGAATTGCCGAGTGACGATCGCTGGTGAGAAATGCGGGCTAGGAATCTGTCACGCTGTTAGGGCCGCGGAAAATAATAATTATCTAAATATTGCGCCGGATTTTTACTCAGATTCAAGGCGCGGCAAGTGGCGCATATTGAAATATGCAACACTTGCCGTAACGCAGAAGCTGAGCAAAAAGACAAGCAAAGTTGGATAATTATTTTTTTCCGTAGCCCTTACACTGCCGCCGCGGGATGAGGAGGGGATACGATCTCTGGGGAAACCTGTTCGTGATGGGTAGACCTACGCGTAATAGGCCCTAAGCTGTTCCATGGCTTCATTAACGGCCTGGAGCCGCTCTTTGCTGCCGCCGCGATCCGGGTGATGCCGCATGACGAGGCGCCGGTACTGGGCTTTGATCTCATCAAACTCAACCGGCGCGTCGAGTTCGAGCACTCTTAAGGCGTCCAACCGGTGATCGGTTGCGATATAGCGTCGCCAGAATCGATTCAGCAAGCTTTCGACATCTTCTTCAGTGGTTTGCTCCAAATTAGAAAAATCAAGGTAATAATCGCGCAATGGATCGCGTTGCTGGGGGAGTGTGGTGACGTTTGAGTGACATGGGCGCAGGCCAATAGATAGGCAATGAATATCGAGATACAGTGAATCGCTGAAAAATAACCGGTCACGCAGCCGATAAAGGCAATGGAACAATAAAAAGTGGCTTTGGAACATCGATAGGTGATTCCGAAAAGCGCTTTCGCCAAACCCCTCGGCGCTGCGTGCCGCCAAGGCGCTCATTAGATCGTATTCACTGATGGCCGCTGCGCGGTCTCGCAATACGTCAAGAATGAGATCCTGTAAAGACGCTAGCTTCGCTTCCATACTGGTTTCGTTTTCCGTACAACGCAACGGGCCATCCCCCAATTCATTAAGAACCGTCAATGATTCTCATCGGCCGTAAGGAGTTAACACTTGATGTTCCCACCGAGCGCTGAGGCGCTGAGTCAGAGTACTCGTATTTCTCCTCAATATCCCACGTCGAGACAGCGTTTTTAGAACAGCAATTAACACTCCCTTACGATCGTGGCGTTGTGTGCAACCGGCTTAAGCATCTAAGATAGTCATGCGTATGGGTTTATACTTACGGCGAAGACGTTGTGGATAGACAAAATGCATTTTATGTATCTGGAATATGGGTTTTCTTTAGAGGAGATCGGAGAGGGCATTCCGATGATGTATTACCTCGGTAAATTTGTGCGATTGTTGGTCGTCTCCTTGTGTTTGATCACGTCCCCCTTGCTTGTGAGCGCCGCTGCACGTGATGATTTGGAACTTGACCATCTTTTGAAATTGTCGTTGGAGGATTTGCTCGACATAAAGATCTCAACGCCCTCAAAATTTACTGAAACGGCTATGCAAGCGCCCGGTATCGTCAGCGTCGTAACGAAGAGAGAGATTGAGGCATTCGGCGCCAATAGCCTGTTCGAGATCCTAAACCGCGTAACGAGCGTTTATATGCTGGGATCCTACGGCTATCCTCAAAATTTCATTTCGATACGCGGCGACAATGTGGCGCACTTCAATCAGCGGGTGCTCTTATTGATTAATGGGCGCCCTTTTAGAGATTCGACGTTTGGCGGTACGGACTCGGTTCTCTTGTTGGCGTTTCCCATAGGGGCGATTGATCGGCTGGAAGTAGTAAGAGGTCCTGGGTCAGTGTTGTACGGATCTAATGCGGTTGATGGCGTAATTAACGTCATAACCAAGAACGCCGATGAGTTCGACAGCAAAGCAGTAGTGACTGTGGGCTCCTTTTCCACCAAGGCCATAGAGCTCGCCGTGGGGGGGGCGAGTGGTGCGGTGAACGCCACGGGCGCGGTATACGGATTCACCGAGCGCGGTTGGCGTTTCGAGGCACTTGATGAAGCAGGAGCAACCGTTTCGACTGACTATGGAGAAGATAATCTAGCGGGTTTTACCCGCGTGGAGTATAAAAATATCTCCTTGAATGCGTTTATAGGTCGGAGCAGAGAGGATCAGTTCGGCGTGGTGCCGTTATTGCCTATCGTCGAGCGCACGCAGAACAGATACTTCATCGATTTGGGCGTGGCTCAACCCCTCTCGGAGGCGTGGCGGCTAAATCTCAACGTGACCTATAACAGACTGGACCACGAAGTGCCTTCCGACGGGGTACCTCCGACACCAACGGTGGAGTCGCTCTCGGAGAGTTCGTTGTTGGAAATAAGTGCGAAGTATGCGCCGACGGATGACCTAAATTTCATCCTTGGCGCGGTGGCGGATTATCATCGGGGCTCTATCGGACCGGCGCTCCCAGTAAAGATAGATGAGTACAGCGAGTGGTGGTATCAGGGGTATGCACAAGTAAGTTACTGGCCAATTTCATCTTTAAAGTTCATAGGTGGATTACAGTGGAATTTAATCGAAGGATTGGACGGAGAGCTTGTTCCGCGGGTGGGCGCAATTTATAACTTTGATTCTGCTTGGGGTGTGAAACTCTTATACGGGCAAGCCTATCGTGGTGCTTATCCTTTGGAGCGTGCGATCGAAGCCGGAACCATCTTGAGAGGAAATCCAAACTTAAAACCGGAGACCGTGGAAACGACGGAGGCCCAGCTCTTCTATCACGCCCGTAACGTAGAAGCCGGTCTGACTCTGTTTAACGTTAGGCAAGAAGATTTAGTGAATCGAGTGATGCGAGGCTCAACGATCACGTTTGTAAATGAAAACGAACTCAAGTTTCGCGGTGTTGAACTTGAGGCAAAGTATTCGTTGGACGATCGGTTCTATTTTACCGGTTCCGTTTCCTATCAGGAGAATGAGAACGAAAGCGGCGTGGAGAAGGCTACCTTGATACCCAGTACCCTGTGGAAAATGGGATTCTCATATAATGTGAGCCCCGCTTTCACCGCGAGCCTCTTTAATACTTACGTCAGCGCGGCGACGGACAACGTTCTTTTAAACCCAAATAGGGCGAAGTTTAACCCTAAGGCCGATGCTTATAATGCGTTAAGCGTAAACCTGGCTTTTGATGTGAACAAGCTGCTCGGCTGGTCCGATAGAACAAATATGTCATTCAGCATTTACGGGACGAACCTGCTCGACGAAGATATCAATACCCCAGAGTTTGGCCGTAAAAATGTCAATACTTTCCCGTTGGCCGCGGGACGCGCCGGATATGCGAAGCTTGGCGTTAGCTTCTAAGACGTAGTCGTTCTTTAAATCAGAGAAAGAAGGCCTAGGTCCTTGTGGACGGGGCTGATTAACAACGAACGAGAAGCGCCGCGTGGGCACGCTTCTCTCTTGAGGGCCGTGACCCTGAAACCGGTTGGGGCCGCATCGTTCTCCAGTGCGGACGACGATCGCCGGTGAGACCTGCGGGTATACGCCGACAGTAAGTTCGCAAGGCGATAATCCAAACGAAAATACGCATTAAATAAATGTATTTATCGCGCTGAATTTTTCCCTCCCTAAGTCGTTATAGTTCTGAGTAATCTTAACGTAGTCACTATGAGGAGCTGCATGAAAGCCTTAATTGTCGATGATCAAACTTCCATTCGGGGCATGCTGAAAACGGTAGTATCCAGAATAGGGTTCGATACCGTATTAGAAGCGGCGGACGGTGAAAAGGCGGTTGAAGTCTACAGAAGCGAATCACCCGATTTCGTTTTAATGGACATTAACATGCCCAAAGTTACGGGTTTGGAAGCGCTGAAGGAAATAATCACGTTTGACCCGAATGCTGTTGTTTGCATGCTGACATCTCAAGATACCGCTCAAGTCGTACGGACCTGCGTGGAAGAGGGTGCCACGCACTTCATTCTGAAGAACAGCTCGCCCGATAAACTACAACAAGAGATATCCAAACTGGTTAACGAAATTTATGAGTAACTGTGGCCACGATAACCGGCCGGGTAGTGCGTTTTGTGAGGTCTGCGGTGCCGCTCAAAACGTGGTGCGTTGTCGTTGTGGAAATCCTTGTTCCGAATTGGCCCATTATTGTACGTCGTGCGGTCAGCCGCTTTCTGAAACGATGACGAGTGCGGTCTGCGCCGCGGAAACGCCGTCACATGTCATGCTTTCTCAGGTTCTTGAGCTTTTGTCGCAGGGCGCGTCAACCGCAGTAAATTCCTCGGCTAAGGTAAATCAAGATGATATCGCGGATATGTTTAACGCGTTCAGTAAACGCGAAAAGAAGGTAAAGAAAGGGCCGATAAGTGACCCCGATTGATTTGCGAAAGTTTATCGAGAGAATAGCAACGCTTTCAAATATTCTACCGGAGCGATTCTTTGAAATCGTTAAAGAGGTTAATGGCGACCCGCTGGCGGTGGCGGAGGCCGTTGTCAAACGGCGTTGGGTCGAGCGTGAACAGGCGGGCATGATATTTGGAGACATCATTGGCAAAACGTATCTCGATTTGAGCACCACCTTGTTTCAACCCGAAGCGGTCGAGCTGCTTCCGAAAGAGTTCGCGGAACGCTACAAGGCGATTCCGGTTTATAAGTTTGGTGATGCTGTAACCGTAGCGGTGGCGAAGCCTTACGACACCGAGACGATAAAAGCGATTAAAGCGTTTATGCCGTGTCCAGTCGACACCGTAATGAGTTTTAGCGATGAAATCAATACGGCGATTAAGCTCAATTACGACGTTAGCGATACCATCAACGTTGAGGATTTAAACACTGAGCTGAAAGCTATTTCAAAGATGAGCGACGACTCATTAGCGAATTATAAGCCAGTGGTCGAGCTCGCCGATAAACTACTCATGTTGGCGATCAAGCAAGGCGTGTCAGACATCCATGTTGAGCCCAAGGAGGCGTATTGCTCTATACGATTTCGCGACGACGGTGTCCTGAAGGAGAAAGTTGTCCTGAACGTTAACCTGGGCACGGCGCTCGTGGCGCGATTAAAAGTAATGGCCAAAATGGATATTACTGAGAAACGCAAGCCGCAAGACGGGCGAATAAAATTTCAAACGCCGGTAAAAGACATCGACGTACGCGTCAACTCGTTGCCGGTTATTTACGGTGAAAAGGTCGTACTGCGTTTGTTGGGCTCCTTAGGGAAAGATGTCCCCTTGAACCTTGAGCGTTTGGGGGTGTCTGGTTATGCGCTAAGACCGTTTAAAAAAGTTCTTGAAGAACCCAATGGCATTATTTTGGTAACAGGGCCAACAGGTTCTGGCAAAACCACAACCCTTTATGCATCACTTAACTACATAGATAAGCCAGACCACAATATCACTACTATCGAAGACCCCGTCGAGTACGTAATCCCGTCATTTAACCAATCGAACGTTGATCAAAAAGCGGGAAGAAAGTTTACCGACATTCTTCGAGCGATACTGAGACAAGATCCAGATGTTATCCTCGTTGGCGAGATACGAGACGGGGAGACCGCTGCTATCGCGACCCAAGCGGCCTTAACTGGACATTTAGTGTTAAGTTCCCTCCATACTAATAGCGCACTGCAAGCCATTACACGACTCACCGATATGGGGGTACCCTCGCATATCCTTGCGCCGGCGATTAAGGGCGTCGTGGCTCAACGGCTCGTTCGTAAGTTATGCGAGTATTGTAAGGAAGCTGTAGACCCGCTCACAACAGAATACATCTCAACGTACCTGGAATTGGATGTTGAGGACTTAAGTCAAGTTCCGCGAATATACGAAGCACGCGGATGCAAGCATTGTCATCACACTGGTTTTTCCGGCCGAGTCGGTATTCACGAGGTACTCGTTGTCGACGGCCAGCTACAAGAGCTCATTATGGGTAATCAGCCCAGTGCCGATATTCGCCGTTATGCCTACGAAAACGGATTCGTTGATATGAAGCTCGACGGATTTACCAAAGTCATGCAGGGTGTTACAACATTTGAAGAAGTTGTAAGAGTTACTTCACAACTTTAGCTGGCAATGTCGTGTGCTCCGCAAATATGCCCGTGCGGTCAAAATATTCATGCAGCTTCCCGATGGTAATATTTCAGCAATCCACCCAACCGTTCTCGACAACGGACAGATCGGTCGAGGTCAGACGCTGGCTCGTGTTTCGACGGGAACAGCAGAA
>CALZJI010000221.1 GCA_945787615.1 uncultured Chromatiaceae bacterium
ACGGCGCAAGAATCTTGATCGTGCGCCGATGGATCGAGAGCCCCCGCCTGAAACGTTTAAAAGAAAGACGCGCGGCTAAAACTAAGGCCGTTTAGCGTGTATGCAATATTACAGATAATCTATTTGTGTAATGACCCGTGTCATACAACCTTTCCATCTCCTCGTAACCACACTGGTCGGCTGACTTAACCGCCACCAACAGGACCTCGGTGCAAGAAACGTTAAAAAGGTCGAAACGGCCCCGCCTGTCGTTGTCGACGAAGTATTGGCGAGGTTGATGGCAATATTGGAATAGATGGAGTCGCTGACAAGATATTGATACAAAAGTACTTTTATTTTTTTGCACCATAAGTGGCGGCGTATACGTCAATATTAATGTTTGCGAACTACGGCAGTAAACAGGTTGGTTCGCCAACACCACTATTCCTTGCGTTTTAGCCGAAAAAGCGCGTTGGCGCCGCTGTCGCTCGTAAAGTAAAGTGCTCCATCCGGGCCAATCGCAACGCCCACGGGGCGTGCCCATC
>CALZJI010000222.1 GCA_945787615.1 uncultured Chromatiaceae bacterium
CTGCAAATCGGCGGCGGCCCTCGCGAGCGAGTCTCCGTGACGAGCGACCAGCATGACCACGCTCCGGGCGTCGCTCAGGGGAGACTCGAACCCCAGAAGTAAGGCGATCTGATCTCCCGCGTTAGCCAGTACCCGCTGTGCTTCATTGGCTTCCGCTCGTATGTCGCGACCGTCAAGGAAAGCGAGGCCGCGCCTAAGGGTCACACTAAGCTGGTCGAGTGCACCGAGATCCGTGCTATTCGTATAGTCGACAATAGCTTGTAACGGTAGGTTCGCCCCCCATTTCCTAAACAAGGCTTGCTCTTGGAGGGTGCCGAGAACAAGTAAATCCTTATCGCTATACTCCTCGACCTGTTCGGGCTTGATAAGTGTTACCGCGAGAGCGGGGTAGCCGGTCGCGGCACCAAACCCACTCAATAGCGTTAGTAAACTTTCTACTACGCTATTGTCCTCGTCTTGAGGCAAAACAATAGCCGTCTCGCTTAGATCGGCTAAACGTGTAAAGGGAAAACCGCTTGTGGCGAAGCTCGATAGGTCGGGTAATACAGCGAAATGAGGGAGCTGCGAGAAATCCAATGTCGATTGCGGATCTATCGCGGCGCGCACATCATTAAACAGAGATCGATCGGCGCTCTCGTGCGTTTGGAAGTTGAAATAGAACTCGATCTGATTGTCTCGGTAGAAGTTCTCCACGGGTA
>CALZJI010000223.1 GCA_945787615.1 uncultured Chromatiaceae bacterium
AAATCATCCAAAGATTGCGCCGGGTTTTTGCTCAGATTCAAGGCGCGGCAAGTGGCGCATATTGGAATATGCAACACTTGCCGTAACGCAGAAGCTGAGTGAAAAGACAAGCAAGGTTGGATAATTATTTTTTTCCGTGGCCCTTATACGTACTCTTGTCAGTATCGTGCTGAATCCTGGCTAGCGTCTCCACGGCACCCCAAATTAACAATTCGTGACAGAAACGGTATAATCCGAGAACGCCGTTCGAATAATAACCGGTGCCACGAGGCAGAAAAATGGAACGCATGTTTGAGAATTTCCTCTGGAATAGCCGTTTTGTAGTACTCGCCGCTGTCGTCGCCAGTTTGTGCTCTGGGTTGGCCATGTTTTATATCGCTACCGTAGATGCGATCTATATGATTCTCCACTTAGGCGAATACGCCTCCCCGAGTTTAGACCTCGCGCAACGAAACGCGCTGCGCGCAGAGACGATCACCCACGTTGTTGAGATCGTCGACGGTTACCTGTTAGCCACCATCATGCTAATTTTCGCACTGGGTTTGTATGAGCTGTTTATCAGCCGCATCGAGCAGGCCGAAGGTTCTGAGACCGCATCCAACGTACTACTCATTCACAACCTCGACGACCTTAAGACGCGTTTAGGCAAGGTTATTCTAATGATTCTTATCGTAAAGTTCTTTGAACACGCGATAAGCATGAAATTCCATGGCCCGCTTGACTTACTGTACCTCTCCGCCGGCATTGCTCTCATCGGTCTCGCAATGTACTTATCCCATGCGGCGGACGCCGGGTATGGCGTACCCACCGCTAAGAAAAAAGACGCAACACCTCAGGAGGAATATCCTAAGGGCCGTGGAGAATAATAATTATCCAAGAATTGCGACGGATTTTTGCTCAGATTCAAGGCGCGGCAAGTGGCGCATATCGTAATATGCAACACTTGCCGTAACGTCGAAGCTGAGCAAAAAGACAAGCAAGGCTGGATAATTAATATTTTTCCGTGGCCCTACTCGGGTGAAAGCAAATCCCTCTAGTGGGCGTCCACGCGCTCGTCTGGCAAAGCGGCTGCAACGTTAGAGAATTGACGAATACCGCGGCAGTATCGTGTTAATCAAGCCGACCGTCCCGCGCCGCTTTGAGCACGAGGGCGTCGAACGCGTCCCGGGTCATTAGATCGCGATCCTCCACGATGTCACGCACCGGACGACCCGTTTTTTCCGATTCCTTGGCGACGTCCGCTGCGGCGGCATAGCCGATGGTCGTGTTTAACAACGTCGCCAGTCCAACGCTACCGTGTAGGAACGCTTTGCACCTGTCGCGGTTAACGTGCAACCCTTTTAGATTCCGCTCGGTCGCCGCCTTTATGCCGTTGGTTAACCACTCCATGGCGTCAAATAACGCGGAACCTAATGCAGGCATCATCACGTTCAGTTCCAACTGCCCGGCCTGCGTCATCGCGGCAACGGCGGCATCTTGACCCACAACTTGAAAGCAAACCTGGTTTAACATCTCGAACATAACGGGATTGACTTTACCTGGCATAATACTTGAGCCAGGTTGGACGGGGGGCAATAGAATCTCGCCAATACCCGTGCGCGGCCCCGAGGCCAACAATCGCATATCGTTGGAGATCCGCGTCAACTCCAGTGAGAGATCGCGCAACGCTGAAGACAGGCGTTGTACGTCGTGCATAGACTGCATTTGCGCGGCCAAATCGGCTGCCGCTTTTATGGGTTCACCGCTAAGCCGGGCCAATTCTGACGCAACGCGTTGCGCATAATCGGGCGACGTATTGAGGCCCGTCCCGGCCGCGCTACCGCCGAGGCCGATCTCACATAACGGGCCCCGCAACTGGTCCAGACCATGGGCGCAACGTCGCAATGTCCACGCATAGCCGTTGAACTCTCGACCGATTGTCGTTGGCACCGCATCTTGTAAGTGCGTTCGGCCGCTTTTAACCGTATCACTCTCCTGGTTCCCGATGCGGCTGTATTCATCGGCCATGGCGCGAACCGCATTTAACAACCGAGGCAGCTTCGCCAATACCGCTAAGCGAATCGCCGTCGGAATCGTATCGTTAGTACTTTGCCCCATATTGACATGGTCATTGGGATGAACAGGGTCGTACTCGCCTTTTTCTCCGCCCAACGACACGTTGGCCAGGTTGGCGATAACTTCATTGCTGTTCATGTTGTGACTGGTGCCGGCGCCGGCCTGAAATCTGTCCACAACAAATTCGTTGATGTAATGACCTTCCAGTATCTGATCACAGGCTTTAATAATCGCGCCCCTTACATCATCGGACAGCCAGCCCGGCTGATTATTGACCACGGCGGCGGCGCGCTTAATTAGGACGTGCGCTTTGATGAAATCCGCATCTGGCCGGCGTCCACTGATCGGAAAATTGTGCGTAGCGCGTGTCGTCTGAATGCCATACCATGCATCAGCGGGAACGTTTAGTTCACCTAGACTATCTTTTTCCACCCGGTATTTTTCAGCCATAGCCACACTTCTCTCCAATCGCTTGAACCAATGGCGTATTGTATCCTACGCCAACAGAAAAATGGCCCATCAAATAGAAATTATAGAGAGCTGCCGACGTAATGCATCTCGCCTCCGTCTTGCTTGGGATTGTATACGAATTACTTAAATGGTAAGCCAAGAATGCGAGTAGCACCGATTTAGAAAAGTTCAGCATCGACTGAGCGCCTCTCACACCACCACTGCATTGAACTCGCCACACACTCAGGACATTGGGCGCGACAGGCTATAATGGATCAGTGTGTCGGTATTCTTGGAAGTAAAGGCCAATGGTGATATGTAAACGTTGCAAAGTATCGGGAATTGTACAAGGTGTGTTTTATCGCGCATCCACACAACAAAAAGCGGCCGCTTTGGGGGTAACGGGATGGGTGCGTAATCTACCCGACCGAAATGTTGAAGTATTGGCCTGCGGGCAATATGACCAGGTCGAAGACCTAGTTCAGTGGCTTTGGAACGGCCCCCCGCAAGCACGTGTCACCGACGTAATCACTAACGATGAAGCGCTCCAGGCCTTCGACAACTTCCATATCCGCTACGACTAAGGGGTCGGGGGCTAGTGAGAAATACGGGCTACCGCCGCACCCATCTTGTACGCAGCGCCTTGAACACTTTGTTCGGATAAACCACTCGCCCGAGGCTACCGTTATAACGGGCTAACGCTCGGGTGAGGTCTCCGTTTTCCTTATCATAATAGAAACGCAGTATTGTACACCCCATGCGTAAATTGGTTTCAGGGCGAAATAGATTGTCGTCCGGCCGGCCAATTTCATGGAGCCAAAACGGCATGATTTGCATATACCCCTGGGCACCGACGCGGGAGATCGCCCAGCGATCAAAGTTGCTTTCAACTTCGATAACCGCAAGCACCAGTTCCGG
The DNA here is from genome assembly GCA_945787615.1 of uncultured Chromatiaceae bacterium. GTDB lineage: Bacteria > Pseudomonadota > Gammaproteobacteria > JAADHS01 > JAADHS01 > CALZJI01. Next base: position 3,424 of record CALZJI010000223.1, read on the forward strand.
GGGTAAATCAACCCGAGTCGCCTCGACGTGTACTAGTTTCAATAGGTCCAATCGTTCGCTCGGTTCGGGCACTCGCTTGGCTAGACGCCTCGCCATGTCCAAAAGCCACACTTCGGCATCGAATCGATCGGTAAAACTATCGCTTTCGTTAATAGCTTTTTGTAATACATAGCGTAGTTCGCCATTAGAGTCTACAACGACATCGGACCATGCCTGGGGCGCGACAATGACAAACAGTAAAGCCGCCATTATCCCGGCGACCGAGGCACTGATAGAACCAAAAATAGATTGAAACGTGATGCGGTCCCGGACGCTAACTACCATCGATGTCCCCATCGTTCCTATTTATCTATACCACCGACGTACCCAACGAATGCGTACGCCACCCAATTAGGTTATCGGTGTATTTCTAAAGGGCTTGACATCTTCCTCGAAATAAGACTAAAAATACTCTACAACATATTGTTTTAAAAAATATTTAATACGGTGAGAAATACGGGCCAGCGCCGAGATTCGAAACACAATGCGCGGGTCCGGCTGAAGCGCGTCCCTCAGCTCGAAGTGGCAGGGTAGGTTACACCGCCCTTTAGCCCGCTGTCCTAACGGTCCATTTTCGCCGTTTACCAAATAGCGTAGAAAAGACGGTGATCAAGTTTCTATTATTCAGCTAGTTAATAGCGACTTTTAAGAAGATCCTAAAGATTTAAACTCAACTCATCACTTCCCTAATAAACGACACAAGTTCGTTAAGAGGAATATCCCGGCTTTTCTCCTCGCTACGGCCCTTGTACTCGACCACACCTTTGTCGAGACCACGCTCACCGACAACCACACGATGGGGAATGCCGATTAGCTCCATGTCCGCAAACATCACCCCTGCGCGTTCCTTTCGATCATCGAATAGAACATCGATCCCCGCATCGCGGAATTCCTCGTAGAGCTTTTCGACGGCGTCACGTAGCCGCTGGGATTTGTGCATATTCATGGGTAACAACGCGACATTAAATGGTGCGATGGCATTGGGCCAGATAATGCCCTGCTCATCGTGGTTTTGTTCGATGGCGGCCGCGACCACACGGGACACACCGATTCCGTAGCAGCCCATGGTCATCACTACATTGTGACCATTTTCATCGAGGCAAGTCGCATTCATTGCTTGGCTATATTTACTACCCAATTGGAAAATATGCCCCACTTCGATGCCGCGCCGTATGTCGAGTGTTCCGTGGCCATCGGGGCTGGGATCGCCCGCCACCACATTGCGAATGTCCGCGGTGCGCGGAACGGGTAAGTCACGTTGCCAGTTGACGCCACTGTAATGTTTACCGTCCTCGTTAGCACCGCAGACAAAATCGGCGACGTGGAACGCGGCGTGATCAGCAATGATCAGGATATTTAATCCGACGGGCCCGATTGACCCGGCACCGCAGCGGGCAACCGCCGCTATCTCCTCCGCGCCGGCGAAGGTAAGGGGCGTCGCAACCTCTGGCAACTTTTCCGCCTTTAGCGCATTGAGCTCGTGGTCACCCCGTAACACCAGTGCCACAACGTCGTTATCCGCTCCCTTAACAAGCAAGGTTTTGACTGTCTGTTGGGCGGGAATTTTCAAATAAGCGCTGACCTCGGCGATGGTGTGTTGGTCGGGTGTTTCTACCGTGTTCATCGATGCCCTCGCCGGCGGACGCTCGCTAGCCGGTGGTAGTACCTCGGCCAGCTCAACATTTGCCGCGTAGTCACTGGCGGTGCTAAATGCGATGGCATCTTCACCGGACTCGGCAAGGACGTGAAACTCGTGGGACACCTTACCGCCTATGGAACCGGTGTCGGCGCGTACCGGGCGGAAATCCAAACCCAAGCGACTAAAAATACGACTATACGTCTCATACATCACCTCGTAGGTCTCTTGTAAAGACGCTTCATTCAAATGAAATGAATAAGCATCTTTCATCAAGAATTCTCGCGCCCGCATGACGCCGAAGCGAGGGCGGATTTCATCGCGAAATTTTGTTTGAATTTGATAAAAATTAGCGGGTAGTTGTTTATAACTGCGAATCTCGCGGCGGATCAGGTCAGTGATGACCTCCTCATGGGTGGGACCAAAGCAAAATTCACGCCCATGTCTATCGCGCAATCGTAGTAACTCGGGCCCATACTGGTCCCATCGATTCGACTCCTGCCACAGCTCCGCGGGTTGGACGGCGGGCATGAGAAGCTCTTGAGCACCGGAGCGACCCATCTCCTCGCGCACGATCGCCTCGACCTTGCGCAACACGCGTAGTCCGAGAGGCAACCAAGTGTAGAGTCCTGACGCCAGTTTTCGGATCATACCCGCACGCAGCATCAATTGGTGACTAACCACCTCCGCGTCGGCGGGGATTTCTCTTAGCGTTGAAAGCAACAAATTAGAAACGCGCATAGTTGTTATTTTCGTTAAGTTAAATTACGAAATAGCGTAGTCATGCTAAGGGCTGCCAAAAAGATCAATACACATTTCTGACCGCTCTTCGTTCGTCCATGTATAAGCATATCCCTATACAAAACCACCGACTCATCCCGCCTCGACACCCATAAATGTCTATTGATCTTGGCGCGAGCCCCTAATTCTCTCGAAATTGGAGTCATCGCGAAATCCTCCCCTCCTTTTTCACACCGCTATAGGCAGAAAGCGCATCGACAAATCCACAGCCTTCACATCTTTGGTCAAGGCACCGATGGATATATAATCCACGCCGGTTTTTGCGATCACACGCACGGTGTCCATGGAAACCCCGCCGGAGGCCTCCAGCTTGGCCCGGCCGGCGCAAAGTGCCACCGCGTTGCGGAGGTTCTCCACATCGAAATTATCCAATAACACGATATCGGCCCCGGCGTTTAACGCCTCCCGTACCTCGGCCAAATTTTCGACTTCCACTTCCACGGGTACGGAGCCGGCGATTTCCCGTGCCGCGACAACGGCTTGCGAAATGGAACCCGCCGCCATGATATGGTTCTCCTTAATGAGTACACCATCGGAAAGACCGTAGCGATGGTTATAACAACCACCGCGTGTAACCGCATATTTTTGCGCCAGCCTCAAACCGGGAACGGTCTTTCGGGTGTCCAAAAGCTTCACCGGTAACCCTCGAACCACATCGGCATAGCGCTTCGCCAATGTTGCGGTTCCCGATAGCGTCTGAAGAAAGTTAAGGGCACAGCGCTCCGCTGTGAGCATCGATCGCGCCGCGCCAACGACTAAACACAATTCCTGGTTGACGGACGCTTCCTCGCCGTCGTCCACGTGCCAGTGAATAGCGACCGCCGAATCCACCTGACGAAACACTTCCGTAAACCATGCCTTGCCGCAAATCACCGCCGGCTCTCGGCATATAACGGTCGCTTCACAACGCGCCTCTTCCGGCACCAGAGACGCCGTCAGGTCTCCACTTCCCACGTCCTCCTCCAACGCATGGGCGACCACCTGTTCTATGTCTCGCCTAAGCGCCTCGGGCGTCATCATTGATTACCTTTTTGACGAAGGGAATAGTAAGTCGTCGTTGTGCCGTCAATGACGCACGGTCGAGTCGGTCCAACAGCGCGAACAAGGCCGGTAAATCCCGGCGATGATACCGTAGTAAATACCGACCAACGTCCTCCTTCAGCTCCAACCCGCGTTGGCGCGCGCGTAAGCACAGTGCCGAAAGTTTTGCCTCATCGGACAACGGCGTTAACTGCATCACTAACCCCCAATTCAACCGAGAAGTCAGATCACGCAGCACCAGCTTCAGACCGTTAGGCGGCGCAATGGCGGTGACAACCATCGCATTGCCCCTCTCCCTTAGGCGATTGTATAAATGGAAGAATCCCGATTCCCATTCCGAATTACCTGCGATTCGCTGTATATCGTCAACGCAAACAGCGTCTAGAGATTCTAAGTCCGTAAGCATGGAAGAAGAGAATTCCTCAACTTGGGCAAGCGGCAGATACGTGCTGGTGC
>CALZJI010000224.1 GCA_945787615.1 uncultured Chromatiaceae bacterium
GGAAAACCTAACTGTTGAGCATGTTGTATGCTCTCCAAGACGGTGTTTAATCCGGTACGCCGCGTAATTCGGAAAAAACGTTTTTCGTTCATACTATCAAGGCCTTGGGCAACGGATATCGCCCACGCGGAGTTTAGATGCAAGGGACGATTTATAGACGGGTTCTCTAAATATGATGTACTCCGCTACTGTGGGAAACCGGTCTACACAGATAGCTTTCATATACGCGTCGA
>CALZJI010000225.1 GCA_945787615.1 uncultured Chromatiaceae bacterium
GACGACGCACATGGATGTGCTAGTGTCACGAGAGGGCAGGAGCCCGAAGTGACCGACGCACATGGATGTGCTAGTGTCACGAGAGGGCACGAGTGCATGGATGCACGCGCTAGAGCAACGCAGGGAGCGGTTGCCGAGGAGCCCGAAGTGACCGCAGGAGGTAGAATTGCGTCGAGAACGGCAATCGAGGGGGCGGTAGCTTTGCTGGACGAGCGCCTTGGCGCCCAAAAATGTACATTAATTCCGGCGCCAGCCTTACGGAATGCCGGATAGACCATACCTCTTCATCCTTATACGTGTCACGACGAGAGATACGACTATTTTGCCACGCCTTTCTTTCTCCGACGCGTCGCCGTCCCTCGTCGTTTAGAACGTGATGTCTTTTCTTCCACCAGCTCAAAATCAATTTTCTTCTCGTCGAGATTGACTCTCATCAC
>CALZJI010000226.1 GCA_945787615.1 uncultured Chromatiaceae bacterium
ACCCAACGCAAGTTCATCAATCCGAGGATCGTCGAGGGCGTCCTCCGGGATTTGCAACGCCTTGAGGGGGGGTGGAAACCCACCTGGCGGCGGTTCTCCGAACTTCAATAGGGCTGTGTATTCGGAAATCGGCGTGCTTCACGCGTGATCAATATCCAGTTGGGCGCCAAATAAGATCTTTCCCTAGTCGGCTTGACTCGCCTGCTAATCGCCCTTCAGCTAGCCCACGACTCGAATCGCGTTATAAAGCATCATACTCTGCCTGACGCTCGACTTATCCAGCGCCCGATGCCATCGTGGTAAACTATCCTAACGTACCGACATCCAAAATGAAGTAATGGCTGATAATCGCAAATCCTTAGAAAAAAAAGCGACGCGTACGGACGTTAACGCCTTTTTGCGTAAGGTGGCAGCGACGCCAACGGTTAAGGAAGCCGGTGAGACGGGGCGACTGTTGTTTGCCATGGACGCCACGGCCAGCCGTGCGCCCATGTGGGACCGCGCTTGCCATATCCAAGCGGAGATGTTTAAGGAAACCACTCAAATCGGTGGATTATCAATCCAACTGGTTTATTTCCACGGATACGGAGAATTTAACGCCAGTCGCTGGCATAACAACGCCAGCGACCTGCTACGCGATATGACCGCGGTGTTTTGTCTTGGCGGGATGACGCAGTTGGAAAAGGTGTTAAAGCATGCGATTAGAGAGACGAAGCAACACCGCATCCAGGCGTTAGTGTTCGTCGGCGATTGCATAGAGGAAGATCCCGCTCGGTTGGAGCAGCTCGCCGGTCAGTTGGGAATGCTCGGTGTACCGGCCTTTATGTTTCAAGAAGGCAAAGCGCCCTTAGCGGAACGGGTTTTTCGCCAGATCGCTAAGCTAACCAACGGCGCTTACTGTAACTTCGACGCGACGAGTGCACAACATTTACGCGACTTATTAAGCGCAGTTGCGGTGTATGCGGCGGGAGGACGTCGCGCTTTGGAAAACTATGGAACAGGGCGAAGCAGCTTAGTGAACCATATCGTCCGACAACTACCTAAATCAAAAAGATAAAGCGGTATATTGCGAGTTTTCGGGTGCCCGTAATCCCCAAACGACGCATTGTTACTAGTGATTCACGGAAATCGATGGTCGGTAACAGCTAAATGCTTATTAAGTACGCAGTCTGTTGAATTGATCCATACCATTGTAAAATAAACGAATTCTCCTTCTAATGTAGATAAAATGCTGGCCAAATTCGTCGTCTTTCTCGTTTCCCTTATCGTGGTTCTTCTCGTGTACCGATGGTTCGTTAATACGCCGCCAGAGAAGGTATCACGACAGATGAAGAAATCCGCGCTCTTTGTGGTTGCCGGATTATTGATCGGTCTCGCGGTTACGGGCCGGCTACCGTGGCTATTTGCACTTCTTGGTGGCCTTATCCCGTTTGCTCAACGGCTATTTTCGCTGCTGCGCACGTATCAAATCTTCAAATCCATGTCCTCCCAAATTCCAGGGATGAACCCGAATTGGGGCGGCGGATTAGGGGGGCGGGGTGCACAGCAAAACCAAAGTTCTAATATTGAAACCCAGTTTCTGCGCATGTCTCTCGATCACGATAGCGGAGAATTATCCGGGATCGTATTGGATGGACGTTACAAGAGCCGCCGCTTGGACGAATTGGATATCGAAGCGTTGCTAGAGCTGCTCGCCGAATGTCGCCTCAACGATGAAGAGTCCGCAACATTGCTGGAAACCTATCTGGACAGACATTACGGAGACGAGTGGCGTGAACACGCTCAATACACTCACGACGGTTCCCGGCAATCGGCGGGCGACGGGGCGATGACCCGCCAAGAAGCCGTTGAAATCCTGGGGGTCAAGCCAAGCGCAAGCGCTACGGAAATCCGAGAAGCGCACCGCCGACTCATGCAGAAACTCCATCCTGACCGGGGAGGGTCGACCTACCTCGCATCAAAAATCAATAAAGCCAAAGACGTATTGCTCGATGAAGCGGCCTGATGATCGGTACGTTGTTTCGTTGCTATTAGCCCTATCCGCCCAACAATAAACTGGCGATTCATACCCTATCCATCGATGGCTTAGCCTTATTTCACATGAAGAAAACAACGTCCACCGATTCGCTCTACGCGACGCCTAGGTCACGAATTATCGACTTCGAATTTGACGACAAAGTGGCGGACGTTTTCGACGATATGATTGAGCGCTCCGTACCCGGATACCGCACGGTCATCGCCTTTACAGGCTTGGTGGCTGAGCGCTATGCACAACCTAACAGCCAGTATTACGACTTGGGCTGTTCCCTGGGTGGCGCCACATTGTCGATGAGGCAACGAATTCGACAAGACAATTGCCGGATCATTGCTGTTGATAACTCCAAGGCCATGATAATGCGATGTCGCGAGAATCTCCAAGAGACGCCCTCTGACCTACCGGTGCATCTCATATGCGCCGATGTTCGTGACGTTAAGATCCAACAAGCCTCCGTGGTCATTCTTAATTTTACGTTACAGTTCATCGCGACCGAGGACCGTTTTAGGCTGGTTCGGGAAATCTATGAGGGACTACTACCCGGAGGGGCTCTCATCCTTTCGGAAAAAACCCTTTTTGAACAACCTCAAGAACAGCAGCTCCAAACGGATCTCCACGATGCGTTTAAAAAGGCGAACGGTTATTCGGGTTTAGAGATCAGCCAAAAACGGACGGCGCTTGAGAATGTGCTCATCCCCGATAGTATTCCGCAACACTATGAACGACTCCGGTCTGCCGGATTTAGGCAAACCAACGTCTGGTTTCAATGTTTTAATTTTGTTTCCTTCCTCGCTGTGAAATGATCGATTTTACCGCCCTATTTGATGACGTAGCGAAAACCCGCATAGCGCCTTGGCTAGAACAACTGCCGTCGCAACTTGACGAGGCAATATATTCCAGTAAAAACGGTAACGTACCAAAATGGATGAATGTGCTCCAACAGCTTCCGGGGATCCAGACAACGCATCTCGCTCTCGATGCGGACACCGTCCGAATTGGCGACGCCGCGGAGTGTGATGAAGAAGACCGCGCCCAGATTGAACAACTACTACGCCAACTCCATCCATGGCGGAAAGGTCCTTTCTCCGTCTTTGGCGTACACATTAATACGGAATGGCGCTCCGACTGGAAATGGGAGCGGCTCAGTAGCCATATTGCACCACTAGACGGGCGACTCGTCTTGGACGTGGGATGCGGTAGCGGATATTACTGTCTGCGTATGGCCGGTGCCGGTGCAAAGAGCGTCATCGGCATTGACCCTTCCTTGTTATTTAACCTCCAATTTCAAGCAATTCGCCGTTTTATGGCGTCCCCGCCGACCGTCCACGTTCTTCCGTTTGCCATGGAAGCGATACCGCCTCGACTGCGGGCGTTCGACACCGTGTTTTCCATGGGCGTGCTCTACCATCGACGCTCGCCCTTTGACCATCTAATAGAGTTGCGCGACAGCCTCAAACCCGGCGGCGAATTGGTCATAGAAACACTCGTTATTGACGGGGAGTGCGGCCAGGTACTGGTTCCCGAACATCGCTATGCAAAAATGCGTAACGTCTGGTTCATACCCTCGTGCGCGACCTTGGAAACGTGGTTAAAACGCTGTGGCTTTGAGCACGTGCGCCTTATTAACGTCTCTACAACCACGCCGCAGGAGCAACGCTCAACGGATTGGATGCAGTACGAATCCCTCTCGGACTTTCTCGACGCCGTCAATCCTGAGCTGACCGTTGAAGGCTACCCGGCCCCTATTCGGGCGATATTCCTAGCAACGTCTCCCTAGCCGGCGAGTCCCCGGTCTCAAGATCGTCGAACCAAAGCCGCTAAAAATAGTAACGCCGTTAACTCCTTCGTTGGTAATGGGTTATCGCCTTCCATATTAACGAGCGGCCTATAACGTTTCCGAGCTAAGTACTCACACGTAACATATTGAGCGGTGTGGAAATAATTCGGAAGAATAATCAATTACCGGGGCCCGTTTGTGACTGACATCCCGTTAAGCCCCGCCAGCGAATATCATTAGAGTTAGGAAAACCGATGAAGTTAATTGCATTTTTGAGTTTACTGGTATTGCTAACCGGACCTATGAACGTATTCGCCGATTCGCAATGTTCAATGAAAGCGAAAAACATAAAAAATGCCATCTACTCAGAGGTTTTTTTCGACGCTAAGAAAGCGACTGACTGCATAACGGACTCCGACGATATCCCTTACGGCTCGGCGCCAGGAAAGGTGATTGCTTATCTCGGCACTCCACACCACAAAGAACGGAACCAGCACTCCCTGGAGTATTACTACAAAACAGGCGCTGGGCCCTATTGGTTTTTTTTCACTGACAAAAAACTGGCGAAAAAAGGGCTGATCTGGCCTGAGCGTTGGCCTGGCACCATGAGAGACTTACAAGCGCATTGGCAGGAACGTAGACACCAACGTGACTGGTACCGTTGGAGCCCTATCGCGGACAAGTAGCCCGCCGTACTAAGGATTCGCGAAAAAATAACTTCGCATTTTTCGCAAGCCCTTAGGTGCAGCATAGACCACTCCCCAGTCAGCGACGACCTCACTCACAACATTTTTAATCAATCAGTTATCTATATTTATTAATTTTTGTTCTAGGTTTAGGCGCCTGCAAACCGCTCCCAACCTCAGACCGCTACCCGAGGCCACTGCCCGGCGTACTGCTGGCGAAACCTGCAACGTCCCTTGCGAAATTCGACGTAAAAGTGTTAGCTTGAAAAACCAAGTGTTCGTCATGCTAAAGGTTTTTACGTGGGTAATAGTCGCTTTGACATCAAGGACGCGTCACTAGCGGAAAAAGGTGCGCAACGCATCGATTGGGCTTTCGCCGAAATGCCCGTGTTAGCGCGTCTTGCCAAGCAGTTCGTTGAGGAAAAACCGCTCGTCGGCGTTCGGGTCAGCGGATGCTTACATATCACTACCGAAACCGCCAATTTGGCGCGGGTTTTAAAGGCCGCGGGCGCCGAGGTGGTTCTGTGCGCCAGTAATCCGCTAAGCACCCAAGATGACGTTGCGGCCGCGTTGGTGAGCGCTTACGCCATTCCCACCTTCGCGATCAAGAGTGAAAACACCGACACCTACTACCAACATCTCAATGCGGCGCTCGACCACCAACCTCACATTACCATGGACGACGGTGCCGACTTGGTGAGTGAGCTGCATCGAACTCGCCAAGACCTGTTAGGCAACGTTGTCGGCGGTACGGAAGAAACCACCACGGGCGTGATTCGTCTCCGCGCCATGGCTAACGATGGCGCACTAAAATTCCCTATCGTGGCAGTCAACGACGCCATGACCAAACACTTGTTCGACAATCGCTACGGAACGGGGCAAAGCACCTTAGACGGCATAATTCGAGCCACCAATATTCTTCTGGCCGGTAAAACCTTTACCGTTGTGGGCTACGGTTGGTGTGGCCGCGGCATTGCCCGGCGCGCCGCGGGCCATGGTGCTCATGTGATTGTCACGGAGGTCGATCCATTACGGGCATTGGAAGCTTCGATGGACGGGTACCGTGTAATGCCACTTATCGATGCGGCGAAACAATCGGATTTCATCATCACCGCCACAGGCAACAAACACGTCGTTGACCAACATCACTTTGAGGTGATGAAAGATGGGTGCGTACTGGCCAATTCTGGTCACTTCAATGTCGAGATCAATATTCCTGCCTTGGCCGCACTTGCCACCGACAAAGCCAACCCTCGCCCATTCGTCGAGGAATACCGCACCGCAGACGGTCGTCGCCTCCGCCTGTTAGCAGAAGGCCGTCTCGTAAACCTCGCCGCCGCCGAAGGCCATCCGGCTGCCGTCATGGACATGAGCTTCGCCAACCAAGCGCTATCAGTACGTTTTATATGGGAGCATCAAGGAAGACTCGAAAACGGTGTACACAGCGTTCCCACTACCATTGATAACTACGTCGCTGCCGAAAAGCTTGCGAGTATGGATAGTACCATCGACACCCTAACGCAGGAACAACACAATTACCTCCATTCGTGGAAAGAAGGCACGTGAGACGGCATTATCGCACGACGCGTGAGAATATAGACCGGCTAGTCGCCGTGGCACTCATCACCGCGGGGCCAAAATGCAACAAACGCGGACGTGGTCGTTGGTGGCTTCTCAAGATACGCTTGATTGAGCATAGAGGCGAACCAACTGAATTTTTTTCGACGTTAACAATACCCTTGATGTTACCTTTTCAACTGCTAATCTCGAGGCAGCTCACGGCATAGTGATGACCATGAAGACCCATCCGAATGGCACAAAGGGCATGATCGACGATATCCTCATGGAAGTGGAGTTCACACGCCACCTGATCGGCAAGCAAGCGCTGGACAAACGCGTCATGAAAGCCATGGAGAGCGTACCACGCGAACAGTTTGTACCACGCGGTATGCGCTCTGCGAGTTTCGACAATCGAGCCTTAAGCATAGGACACGGTCAAACGATCTCTCAACCTTATATGGTCGCTTTAATGACCGATTTGCTCAATCCCAAATCGAACCATGTCGTCCTTGAGGTCGGCACCGGCTCCGGTTACCAGGCAGCGGTACTCTCGCAAGTGGTTAAGCATGTTTATAGCCTAGAAATCGTGGATACCTTAGTGCTTGAGGCCAAAAACCGTTTGCGTCAACTTCACTACGACAATGTAGAGGTTCAATACGGCGATGGCTACTACGGGCTCGCGGAGCATGCGCCTTATGACGGCATCATCGTCACGGCCGCCGCCCCCTTCTTCCCCCCTCCGTTGATTGAGCAATTGAAACCGGGGGGCCGGCTGGTTATCCCCGTCGGTTTACCTTACCTAACGCAGGAGTTATTCGTGGTCGAAAAGGATAGCAACGGCAACACAAAAAACTGGGACGTCTTGTCCGTTGCCTTTGTCCCACTCACTGGCGACCACGACAGCCCATCACCGGCCGACAGCCAAGAATAACTCACATGAAGCCTCCTGAATCCGGGGTTATGCCTATCCAGGTAGGGTTTTGCGCGATTCGCCAAAAGAAATGAGTGCCTGACGGCCGATCGCATTGGGTAACGGTTCCTGTCGAAGCTCTCGGCTTTGCTACAACGGCAAAGTATGGGAATATAGACCTTTGCCTACGAAGGAGTGAGGCTTTTAACCAGCCAGTCAGAATCGATCGCGTCGTGACTACATCGGCTCATCCTAGCTGTTTACGGCTTCCCTGTATGATTTCGTCGCAGTTCGTTTAGAATATAACTAGAAAAACTAGAGGATTAAACATGAAATTTAGACTAGTGCCCCTATTATCAGTCTTTCTATTCTGCTCCGTCGCCGATGCAGCAGATGAGGGGCTCGACTCGGAGAAAGAGAAATTTAGCTACGCTTTCGGCTTTCAAATGGCTGCGCAGATGCGCAACCAGGGCCTTGATCTGGACCCCAATGCCGCCGCTCAAGCGGTCTTTGACGTATTATCCGGCTCACAGCCGAAACTCACGGGGGAAGAAATGCAAGCCGTCGTTCAAGCGGAACAGCAACGACGCCAGACTCAAATGCAAGCGGTTGCCCAGCGTAACCTTCAAGCAGGCCAAGATTTTCTAAAGACGAATCAAGCGAAGAAAGGCGTCACCGTACTGCCTAGTGGGCTCCAATACAAGGTCCTGAAGAAAGGCTCCGGAAACAAACCCAAAGTGACAGATACGGTTTCCGTGAATTATCGAGGTGCGTTAATCAACGGCGTGGAGTTCGACAGCTCCCTTAGCCGCGGCCAGCCCGCGGAGTTTCCCGTCAAAGGAGTCATCAAAGGGTGGCAAGAAATCATACCGATGATGGAAGAAGGGGCTAAGTGGGAAGTCGTCATCCCGCCTGATATGGCTTACGGGCCGCGCGGCGCCGGACCGAGCATTGGTCCCAATGAAACGCTTGTTTTCGAAATTGAGTTGCTTGCGATCAAATAACTGCATTTTTCGCGCATTGAGGGGCAAGGTGGTTAGGCCCCCTCGCGAGACCTAAGGGCTCGCGAAAAAATAACTTCGCATTTTTCGCGCCCAGATTTGGGTCAGATTCGGACAATCCGATTAAGCGAAACCGCAGGACTAGCCCGGCTAATTCGAGGATTTTGCGATTGAGGATTGTTCAAAGCTGGCCCGAAGATGGGATGCGAAAATCGTACGTAATTTTTTCGCGAGCCCTAACCACCTGCGCCACGATGGCCAAAACAAGGGATGAGTTTACAGTCAAACTGATAGATACCGACGTGCGCGAAAACCGTTAGCTCGCCCGGGCGGCACGTTTGCGCTCATGTTCTTGTAGCAGCTTTTTACGCAGCCGGATGTGGTTCGGCGTCACCTCGACCAATTCATCATCATCGACAAACTCCAGGGCCTGCTCCAACGTCATGTGAATCGGCGGCGTGAGGGTCAGCGCTTCGTCGGTCCCCGCCGCGCGAATATTGGTGAGCTGCTTTGCCTTGAGCGGATTTACGACCAAATCATTATCACGGGAGTGAATACCAATCAGCATACCCTCGTAGACGTCCTCGGCGTGGCCAATGAAGAGGCGGCCGCGTTCCTGCAAATTGAAGAGCGCGTACGCTAGCGCCTTACCAGGACCATTGGAGATGAGCACGCCATTGAGCCGCTGACCGTACTCACCCGCTTTCATGGGCCCATAGTGATCAAATACGTTATACAGCAGGCCGGTGCCCTGAGTCGCGGTCAAGAATTCCGTACGAAAACCGATCAATCCCCGTGATGGGATAATAAAATCGAGACGCACACGCCCCTTGCCATCCGGCACCATATCCTTCAAATCGACGCCACGCTCACCCAGCTTTTGCATTACCGATCCTTGGTGCTGGTCTTCGACATCCACGGTAAGTTGTTCGTAAGGCTCCTGTTTGACTCCGTCGATTTCGCGGATGATGACCTCCGGTCGTGACACACCCAGTTCGTACCCCTCGCGGCGCATATTTTCAATCAAGACGGACAAGTGCAACTCGCCGCGGCCGGAAACACGGAATTTATCCGGGTCTTCGGTATCCTCAACACGCAGCGCCACGTTATGCACCAGTTCTTGCTCCAGGCGCTCGTGTATCTGACGCGAGGCGACAAACTTGCCGTCTTTGCCAGCAAAGGGCGACGTGTTGACTTGGAAGGTCATACTCACCGTGGGCTCGTCGACGCTCAGTGGTGCCAACGCTTCAACGGCATCGGGTTGACATAATGTGTCGGAGATATTCAGCCCTTCGATGCCGGTGAAGGCGACGATGTCGCCGGCCTGCGCCTCCGGCTCCTCAATCCGTTCCAGCCCCATAAAGCCAAAAATTTGTAGGACGCGGCCATTACGCCGTTTGCCGTCCTCGTCTACCACGACCACAGGTGTATTGGTCTTGACTCGGCCGCGCGCGATACGGCCGATTCCGATCACACCGACGTAGCTGTTGTAGTCAAGTTGGCTGACCTGCAGCTGGAACGGCCCATTAACGTCCACTTCGGGCGGATGTACCTTGTCGATAATGGTCGTAAACAACGGCTTCATATCACCTTCTCGTACGTCTTCTTCCACGCCGGCGAACCCGTTCAAGCCGGAGGCATAAACCACTGGAAAGTCGAGCTGCTCATCCGTCGCGCCCAAGCGATCAAATAAATCGAAGGTCTGATCCAGGACCCAAGCGGGGCGGGCACCGGGACGGTCGACTTTATTAATCACGACGATGGGTTTGAGACCACGGGATAACGCTTTTTGCGTCACGAAACGCGTTTGCGGCATTGGACCTTCCACGGCATCGACCAGCAACAATACCGAGTCCACCATGGACAGGACGCGCTCCACTTCACCGCCAAAGTCGGCGTGTCCGGGCGTATCAACGATATTAATGCGAAAATCTTCCCATTTGATGGCGGTATTCTTGGCGAGAATGGTTATACCGCGCTCTTTCTCCAAGTCGTTGGAGTCCATGGCGCGCTCTTCGAGCTCGGTGCGCTCGTCGAGAGTGTCGGATTGCTTTAAGAGTTGGTCAACCAGGGTGGTTTTGCCGTGGTCAACGTGGGCGATGATGGCGATATTGCGTAACTTTTCGATCACTGTGATGGTACTCAAGGGTTAGCTAAATAATAGGGAACGCGGAGTTTACCGAAAAACGGCATAAAATGCTCAAAAATTCTTGATTTTTATTCCCATAATATGTTTTATTCTTTTGTTTACATTGTATTTTTTCATTTTTCAGCTGATGAAAACGCCTTCGTTTTTCGTCGTTAATGACGACATCAGGATCAACGCCGGCCGCCTAATACATACCCGGGTCACGGATTTTGGTTGCCTGACGCAGGTCCACCCGTATCTTTTTTCCCAAATCGAACTACCTTCTTTAGCGGCGACAAATTGATTTGGTCAAAGACCGTCCCGGGACGTGCGGATAACACCAATGCGACGGCGTCAGCAACGTCCGTCGGCAATACATAATTGGTGTCCTCCTGGCCTGGCTCAAAGTGCAGCTCATCGAAAAACGCGGTTTTCACCATGCCCGGATTGATCAAGGTCACACGTACACCGCTGCGAGCGCATTCGTCGCGAAGCGCTTGCACAAGCCCTCGGAGCGCAAATTTAGTTGCACTGTACACCGCGCCTCGACGCCCGCCGGATAGCGCCGCTTCGGATCCAATAAAAACTAGATCCCCTCCTCGGCCGCTGCCTTTTAACACCGGTAACAGCCCCCGCGCCACATATACTTGGCTAGTAAAATTTATATCGATCAGGTCCGCGATTTGTCGATAGGAAAATTCTTCCAACGAGCCAAACTGGCCGCGCCCCGCTCCACAAATCACCCCGTCGATGTCTGGATAATCGTGAATTATGCGTTTCAACTGCGCCGGAAGGTTACCCAGTTCAGCGAGATCCAATGCCTCGGCGTGAAAACGCGGATGGCTCAACGCCGCTTTGCTAAAATCCCTCGCCACCCCAATAACGACATGGCCGCCCGCTAACATGCGCTCCACAACCGCCCGACCGATGCCTGAGCTGGCGCCGGTAACGAGCAGAGTACGGGATGGTTTTACGTTACTCGCCATAGTTGCAGGGAAAGAAGATGTCGCTGGGTATATACCGCGATAATTGATCGGCACAGAACTCGGTCATCGCCGTCTCAATGTTGCGGCGATAAGACACCATCCCGCTATGCTCTTCCATCGGCCCGGCTAAAAGCCGTTCGCGGGGATAAAGACGGACGATGGTGCGGAAGAAACCCTCGGGTAGCCGAAACGGTCCTAAACTCACGGAGTGGAGTGTACTCACGTCGATCCGCGAAAAAATACTAGCGAACAACCGACTATAGGATTGTTCATAGCCTTGGTGAAAAATAAGTGGATCAAAGCGCAAGCCAATTTTCCAGCCCTGCCGCTGTAACTTCACCATCGCCGCTAGGCGCCGCGCAATAGACGGCGCTTTGTGCTCAAGCCCGGCCGCGATGTTCTCAGGGGACAAACTGAACGCCACCACGCAGTTCTCCAACGGTTGTCGTTCTGCGAGCAATCGTACTTGGGTACTCTTTGTTCGCAATTCCAACCAGGCGTTAGAGAGACGTGGAAACGAACCTAATACATGATCCATAAATCCGGTAACCGGTTCCAACGCGAGACTATCGCAGTCATAGCCGGAAAAAAACCACGTCTGCTTCTGTACCGCGTCCTCCAATGTCGCGCGTATCGCCTCGTCAAAGGACTCATAGTTGACAAAGACCACGTAGTGCGCCGACCGATACATGCCCTGCAGAAAACAATAGCGACAATCATAAATGCAATTGAGCATGTGAGAAAAATAGAAATTCTGGCGACCTCCCACGCCGTAGCCATCGGGCGCCGGCAATACGAAGTGCTTATACTTCTTTGCGAGGATCAGTGCGGGACGTTGTTTCTGCAGACGGAAATTCTGCGCCTTTCGATTAAATATTTCGCCATAGCGGTCACAGATCACCCGTCGAGCCCCGGGAAAACGCTGCGAGATGGCTGCGACTCGCGGATGGTCGAGCACCTCCTTCTCGATGTAAATCGTACTGATCACGCGTAGAGTGCCTTAGTCAAAACGGATGGGCAAGGCTTCGATTTTGCGCTGAAAGGCGTCTAACATCTCTTGCGTGGCACGTATGTGGTGAAAATCATTGACGGGAATTGTCCCATCTGGCGCCAGGGTACGCCAGCGCTGTAGCAAGCGCCGCAAGCGATGTCGTTGGTACACCGTGAGTCGCCAGCGGCCAGCAAATGTAGCCATATCATCCTGCCCTGCTACCTCGCTCTGTAACTGGCTTTGAAGAACAGTCAAGGCGTCGATGAGCCCGTCAATGTCACCAAGACGCTTTTCGATAAGCCCCACGACGTGTTTCTCAGAAACCCACTCGGCAGGAGAGGACTCGTTATCTGAAATAATTTTAAAACAATGGATCAACTCAGTTGTTGAAAATCGCACCGCGGAACCAAAAAACCCGGCACCCTCCATGTCGTAAAGGAAACATTCGGGATAGACGGTCTGCGGCTGATCGACTGTGATCAGGGTCTCGGTCGGCGACGGCGAATCGAATAAAATGGTTGGGTACCAACGTTGAGCGCAGGCTTCATCAACGACTTTATGGGCCAGTACCCCCTCGCCCACGGATCGAGTGCGGTGCCCGGCAACGCCTATATTCAGCCACGCATCGAACTCGGCATCCCCTCTCATTCCCTGCATGTAGCCAGTGGCCGCCGCGGCGGCCACCTTGCCGACTCCGCTTACGACCAAACAGATGTCCTCGCCTTCATATACGGGAAACGGGCCTTTGCCAACGCCCTTGAGCTGGTAGTGCGCAATAAGCGGTTTCGCTTCACACCGTAGTGCGGCAACCACGTAAATCACCGGATTCGCCACCGCAAGGTCGTATTATTCACTATAGGAACGCAGCAACTGTTCATAATCTTGTATTTCGCCATGCTTGTTTCGCTTTTTTGCGCCATCAATGTAAATGCGCCCTTTCTCTATCAATGCGGCGATAGCGGCCTGCTCGTCTACCGGCTCGAGCGCGCCACTCTCAATCACCTTTCGCAGGGCTTGAATACGAAATCGGTCCATTCCCCAATATTTTCGAGACAACTGATCGAGGTGGCCACCGTATTTAAGGATCAGCGGTTCGTCTAGGTATAAAACCGGTTTCCGCGCACAGATGCGCAACCACATGTCATAATCTTCACAGGCCGGGAGCGTTTCATCGAACAAACCCACTTCCCTAAAGACGGAAGCATGCACCATCACAGCCGAGGGCGAAATCACGCATAACGGCAGACATTGTTGGAAAATCATGCCACCTGACTTCGCGTGTTTGCTCATGGGATTAACACGCCGTCCGTTACGTATCCATATCTCGTCACTATGGACGATGGCGTAGGCGGGATTCTCTTCAATAGCCGCCCATTGCGTTTCAAGCTTTTGGGGCAGCCATTGGTCATCGGAATCGAGCAGCGCCAGCCATTCGCCACGCGCTTCCACGATACCACGGTTGCGGGCTTTGCTTACACCGCTGTTCACCTCATGGCGTATCAACTTTATCTGCGGATAACGCTCCGCGATGAACGCTGCCGTCCCGTCGCTGGAGCCGTCATCCACCACGATCACTTCGTCAGGCGGCCTTGTCTGCGCCATAACCGACGTCAACGCACGACACAGTGACCCCAAACGATTAAAGGTGGGAATAATCACGGAGACAGTCGACATTGGGCTCACGTCATCGCTAAATTCAAATTTTAGGCGTTGTGGTACGCGTGTCGCAAAGCGCAAAAATGCAGAAATATAAAATCTTTCACGTTTTTGCAACGCTAACGCGTCCTCGATTGCCGTTCCCGACGCAATTCTACCTCCTGCGGTCACTTCGGGCTCCTCGGCAACCGCTCCCTGCGTTGCTCTAACTCGTGCATCCATGCACTCGTGCCCTCTCG
>CALZJI010000227.1 GCA_945787615.1 uncultured Chromatiaceae bacterium
CATCCCGCCTGGCTGCGTTGCGAAAACTTGAAATATGCGCATATTCCTGCGTTTTCGCGCCTTGCCAGGCGGGCGCCTCAACGCCCAAAATGTAAACTTATTCTTGCGCGAGCCCTAAGTCCTCAAACCCCATCTAGGCTGCCTTGTCTATCCACACGAGAGAAAGCGACTAGTCGTTAACAATGAGCACTTCGATTCTTCGATTGAGCGCCCGACCCTCCATAGTCTTATCGCTAGCAATGGGCTTATCCTCACCATAGCCCATGGCGCTTATGCGGTCGCTGTCGATCCCCCCAACTTCATTAAGAAATTGGGCAACGTTTTTAGCGCGGTCTTCCGACAAGACCAGGTTGACCTTATCGTCTCCAGTGGCGTCCGTGTGTCCGGACACTTGAACCGCCGCGCCTTTAAATTCTGTGATCGCATGGACGATTTTGTTCAATAAGCCAAAGTTTTCCTGCTCAATTTTACTCTGCCCCGGCGGAAAGGAAAAGCCGTGCACCGACAGCAGTAGGTTGTTTTGTTGTCGATAGACGGTGGCTTCGTCGTTACCAAATAACGACCGGACTCGTGCAAAACGTTCCTCGGATTCGTGTTGCTTTCGTAGAACTTCTGACGTTAGACTCTCTTGCAGTAGTAATTCTCTCTCATATTGCGCCTGGAGATCCACTACCTGGCGAGCATGCTCCCGTTGAAGGGTGTCGATACGGCTTTGATTTTCCGCAACGAGCGACTCCAATTTTCTCTTGGCAGCCGCGAGACTCTGGCGGTTGTTGGTATCTGATGTGACGAGTAAAGCGATCGATTGTCTTAATTTTTTTAGCGTTGCATCCGCCGATTCGTCGAAGCCGAGTTCCCCGTTCATAGGTTCGGTTATAGACCTAAGCGTGTTCTGATGCCACAAGATGACTTCTTCGAGGGACATTTTGGATTGTCGAAAGTCGTTTAGGGTTTCAGCGATATACCGGCTTCTGTTGGCAAGTGTTTCAGATCTAGCGGCCGCCGCATCGGCTTCGTCGGTTTGGTTTCGATCCGTATCGAGAATCGATAACGCGAGATTCATCTCTTCCTTTGCACTGGCTAATGTTTTAGGCGCCCGTTTTTCAGCGTCTGTTACTTTAGCTTCCTCGATAGCTGCTTTGGCTGCGGCGACTGTCTCTGCTTTTAATGAACTCAGCTCCAATTGCGAATAGCGTTCCAACAATTTCGGCCTGCGTTTCCGCGCATCAGCTAATTTCTGCCGCTCTACTAAACGGCATGCCTTTGAAAAATCAGCATCGATGGACTGTAGGGTGTCGGCGTAAAATCGAGTCGCGCCCGCGTTAATCGCTCGGCTACGCATAGACAACGTTTCCTGCATAATGTCGCGACTCACTTCTGCGTCTTGTGTCGCTTTCTCTAGGTGTTCCGTCGCCCGCGAAATATACGTTATCGCGCCCTCGTCGTTGCCCTTTCGAGCAGCCTTTATCGCGTCCTCGAAGTTCGATCTGGCGTTTCTATATCCTTCAGGCGCCAGCAGGTTCACATCCTTACTCTTGGCTTGTTCTACGCGTCCCGCGAGCTGCTTAAGACCTTTAACGTGGCTGAGGGCGGCATCACGCGTAAGCTCCTCGGCCAGTACGTGTGGTTGTATGATGATACAGATGAACAAAAGTGGGACACACGTAGCGATTCTTCCCATGGGAATGTTATTCTCCGAGAATGACAACAGCCTAGATTATCTGTACTTTTCTTTTCTTATTAAATAGTTATAAAGGTTATCTCTACCGATTTCCGCAAGGCAGAGGTCTCGGAGGGTTTCGCTAGTGCCGTGCGTGAACAACATGCGCTCGGGACACCTTCCCCTTCGTCCGCGCCCGCTAAACCATTCGGCTGGCTAAATCGCTAAGCCCGCCGATTTGTTTCGCAAAGCGCTCTAGTCGCGGAGACTCTTGACTAGGAGTGCGATAACCCACACCGATGAGTGGAGGGTATGATAACACGGGGTAGAGGCACCCTTGGCTAAACAGCGCCTAAGAGTGCCTCTGGAGTTATGATGTTGTTATGCTAAGGTCACCGAATCTTTGACGTTTTGCTCTAGACACCAAACCCGGTTTAACGGCCAAACGGTCCCGGCAGTCCAGATCGAAATCCTTCTCGCATGTTAATTTGTCCTCGTACTTCCCCTGGAATATTTCTTACCGAATGTACATTAACGTAAGCGTTGCCCGCCATAATACTGGCGACTACTTCTTCAAAGGTGTCTACCCCCAATGCCGAGGCGCCGCCAGGGGTAAAGTCAGCGGCCGTTAACTCGCCGGATATCATGCCTGTGAATGGGCCGTCGTCCCTAGGGAGTTCAAAAGGCAATGGGTTGTTGCTGCTGTCGCCGAAGAGCCACAGTGCGACCGGTCCATTGACACCTTTCGCTCCGACGTGGATATGTGCCATGAAGATTGGATTAGTCGGGTCCGGGTTCTCCACCCTCACCCTATACGATATGGTGCTACCATCAGGCGACAGACGGAAATGGGCCTCGCCAAACGCGCCGGTAAGAAGCCCTATGACGGGAATGGTTGTACCCGCCACATCCGTATCCACCACCTGTTCACCCCCACCTAATTCTGCGTTAAATGCCGTGGCTCTCGGATGAGCGGCATACGCGCTAACGGAAATCAATACCAACATAGATGCTACAGTTAAAAGCAAACGGAGCGTTGCCATAGTGTTGCCCTCCTTGTGTGGGTCAGTTAATCCTAACGTGGATTTCCGGCATAGTCGCGGCGAAAAACGAGATGAATGCAAACCACAGCGGTGATGAGGCTGTATAAACGAACGCTATATCGTAACATCAGATATCGTCCTTACGCTCGGTGTGGTTGCAATAGACCATAAAGCCACATGGTATTTCTATGCCCAAATAGGATTGAACGGTCTATGACACTGGTTATACGCCCATTGGCTATGTAAAAACATTCTGGTTTCTGCGTATGGGTGATTCGGTTAGAGAAGGCCTAACGCCACGTTGTGGTTTAACGAACAGCGGCGGCTATCGCGTCCAAGACGTTTATATTTTTACTGAAACGACGTTTAATCCGCATTTCTCACTGACGATCGTTTGCTGGCCACCTAATACCTTATAAACCGAGGGTTCATAAACCGTAGGACTACGACGGCAAGTTAACAGGATATTAGGGCCACGGAAAAAAATAATTATCCAACCTTGCTTGTCTTTTCACTCAGCTTCTGCGTTACGACAATCGTTGCATATTCCAATATGCGCCACTTGCCGCGCCTTGAATCTGAGCAAAAATCCGGCGCAATCTTTGGATAATTATTATTTTCCGCGGCCCTTAAACAAACCGGAGCGGCTATGGCGCACGGTGCAGGACGCCTAGAAGGACGCACGGAGGCAGGCAATACAGGACGCCTACATATATGTAGGTGGTAGGGTAATGCAGGACGCCTACATGGATAATGGAATGGACCCACCTCACTTCCAAACCGGCCTCAATAGGGCCAAAATGGAAGTACTTTCAACCATTAAGAAGCGAGGCAGATCCACAATGGACATTAAAACAATTGGGCTCGATATTGCAAAGACTGTTTTTCATCTTGTTGGCCTCAATGAGGCGGGTAAGCTGGTGAAAAAGAAGCAACTAAAGCGAAAGCAGGTATTACCCTATTTCGCGAACTTGGAGCCGTGCTTGATTGCGATGGAAGCGTGTGGCGGGGCTCATCATTGGGCCCGGGAGCTTCAAGAGTTGGGTCATGAGGTCAAGCTGATAGCCCCTCAGTATGTAAAGCCTTTCGTCATGGGCAACAAGAACGACTACAACGATGCAGCGGCGATCGCAGAAGCCGTCCAGCGACCGAGGATGCGCTTTGTTCCGATTAAGTCAGTGGAGCAACAGGATATCCAGAATGTGCACCGCCAACGAGAGCGGATCGATAAAGCCCGTACCGCCTTGGGGAACCAAATCCGAGGGTTACTGGCTGAATATGGCATCGTTATTGTCAAAGGCGTCGCCGCCGTTCGCCGCGAACTTCCTTTCATCCTGGAGGATGCTGAAAACGGTTTAACCGTGCAAGGGCGTGAAGTGTTTGCTGAACTTCTCGATGAATTGCGCGAGATCGATGAGCGGTATAAGCAGAGCGACCACAAAATCCGACTCATCAACAAAAGCCATGAGGTCTGCCA
>CALZJI010000228.1 GCA_945787615.1 uncultured Chromatiaceae bacterium
AATTTGGGAGTTGGCCGACGAATTTTTTCGAACTGCAAAAACACGCATTGATACGGCAATCCGTGGAATAATCACCAATAACGACGATCAACCCGCAGCGCTTGGAAGCCGAGCGCTGCATGAAAACTACGCCTCGCTCTCCAGCGGCGTGATCCAACGTGGCCTCAACGATTACCTATCCAACGAGGAAATCCAACAGCAAGTGCCGCCTAAACCGGCGCCTTCGTTACAACCCACACGCAAGAATCGGAGCACAGATGCCGCGTAGCACGCACTACTTACTTCATTGCTATTGAGGTGAATTGCTTCCCTGCCCTTGCCCTCCCCATCCGCATTGATTATCTATAGGGGTGGATTACGGTGAAGGCGGTACCATTTTCTTGTACTTGCTCTTAACTTTTAACTCGCTGCGGTTCCAGCTGAGACTTTCGCTAGTGTTTGTTGTTCCAACGATGCGATGCTGAGTCATTACTACGAACGCGATATATAGCTATACACTACATTTTTTGCCCGTTTCCTTATCTCACATTCGTAACGTAGTTGAGCACGCGATATTGGAATCCTTTAGACATAGGGTTGAACGGATACACAGTAAGATGATCTAAATCATTATGAGTATAGAGCACGCTTAACAACCTTAGGGCCGCGGAAAATAATAATTATCCAAAGATTGCGCCGGATTTTTGCTCAGATTCAAGGCGCGGCAAGTGGCGCATATTGGAATATGCAACACTTGCCGTAACGCGGAAGCTGAGCGAAAAGACAAGCGAGGTTGGATAATTATTTTTTTCCGCGGCCCTTAGTTCGATCGTAGCTATTTGGCACTGCTCTAGTCGATTCCGTAATGGCCTGAAAAGTGTTTTTTTATAAGGATTAACTGCGAATTTTTTCTTGCTGCAAGACAGAACAGAGGCAATCTGATTTGTTGCGCGATATATCCGCTCTGTGCTGAATAGTTACGATCCATGCGTGATGTCCTGTTGATCCCGCAATGGTGGCTATCATGAGAAAAATCAACCTATTTATAATCATCGTAGCACTTTTTAGTTTACTTTTGAATTCGAACTCATTTGCTTCGGAAGGATATTCTTGCCTAGACGTACAAAACCTCCCATTGCTTAGCATGGCTAACGTTGAGTACATTGGAGGAAGCGTATCGCGTGCTACATTCGCGAAGGACGTCGTCAACAGAGAACCCGTGGATTCTATTACGAATAT
>CALZJI010000229.1 GCA_945787615.1 uncultured Chromatiaceae bacterium
GAGCACGACTGCACGGACGACGCACATGGATGTGCTAGTGTCACGAGAGGGCACGAGTGCATGGATGCACGAGTTAGAGCAACGCAGGGAGCGGTTGCCGAGGAGCCCGAAATGACCGCAGGAGGTAGAATTGCGTCGGGAACGGCAATCGAGGACGCGGAAGCCTTGCCAGGCGAGCGCCTCAACGCCCAAAATATGAATTAATTTTGACGCGAGCCCTAAGCGTGGTTAATCCGCCATGATTCGAATTCGCCGTTATTTAGCGGTTTTGGCCCTTGCCGGCTGTGCCGTAGAACCCACGTTCGACACCGCCGGTATCGACGTAAGCCTAACGCCGCAACAGGCGGCCGCCGGGGACGAGGCGTTTTTGGGCGTTTCCGTCATATGGGGAGGTGTCATCATCGACAGCACAAATCGACAAGATACCACCCAACTCGAGGTCTTGGCCTACCCTTTGAATGCTAATCAGAAGCCTGATACGGCTAAATCGCCGTTGGGGCGTTTCCTCGCGCAAAAGGCGGGTTATTTAGAAACAACGGACTACGCTCAAGGCCGCGCGGTTACTGTGAGCGGACCTCTGGAGGGTACCCGCACCGGTCGCATAGGCGAGATCGAATACACCTATCCACTCCTCGCTATCGACAAAATCCACTTATGGCCGCAACGACGCAGCACGTCGGAGCCGAGATTCCATTTCGGCATTGGTGTAATATTCGAAAACTGATAGAGGAAAATGCGCTAAAGCGAGGTTTGTTAGGGAGTTTTTATTCGTTGAGCAAAACAAGCGACATCAAAAAACGCGAGAGGCTGCAGAAAGTTCTGGCGCGCGCCGGCTACGGTTCACGTCGTGAACTTGAATCGTGGATCGACGATGGGCGTATTAGTATAAACGGCAAAAAAGCGACATTGGGCGACCAGGTGGATTCGGCTGATGTCATCCGAATCGATGGGCGGGTTGTCAGGCTTCCTCAACACCGCCGTATAAAAGCGAGAACCATTCTCTACAATAAGCCAGAAGGGGAGATTTGTTCGCGGGCTGATCCCGAGGGGCGCGCTACCGTATTTGACCAATTGCCGCGTCTTTCAGGCGCGCGTTGGATCGCAGTGGGGCGGCTGGACATTAACACTACGGGATTGTTGCTCTTTACCACGGACGGTGAGTTGGCCCATCGATTAATGCATCCATCCAGCGAGGTGCCTCGGGAATATGCCGTGCGAGTACACGGCAATGTGAATGACGAGATCCTTACGCGACTCAGCAACGGAGTTGAACTTGAGGACGGAACGGCTCATTTCGAAAGTATAAAGGAAGGTGGTGGGCAAGGTGCCAACAAATGGTTCCACGTCGTTTTACGCGAAGGTCGCAAGCGAGAAGTGCGGCGTTTGTGGGAATCCCAAGGCGTTACCGTCACACGGTTAATTCGGACACGCTTTGGTCCGATCGCTATGCCGAGGCATGTGCGCCCCGGTCGATGGCAAGAGGTTAGTGATGCGCACGTGGCGTTATTAGCTGAACTGACGGGATTAAAACGATATATCGCGGCTGACGATCCAGTCACGGAAAACAAGTCGAGAGTACAAAAAAAGCGACTGCACCAAAAATCCACTCACCGGAAAAGTTCGCAAGGAAAAGAAAAAAGCCTTAAGCCATTCTCTCGTAAGCGGCGAAACAAGGGGCGAGATTATGGTCAATAAATATCGAGCGGGCGACAGACGGACGCGCACGGCGACACCGAAGCGGGAGGCGGCGTTGCCGAGGGTGGTGAAAGTTGTGTAGCTAAAGTGTGTTAACCTACTGAAGAAGAAGTTAAACTCGAGGCGATACTTGTGAGAAAGGACGCGCAGCGAATTACGAAATAGCGGTTACTCCGACAACGGGGTCGGGCTTTGGGCCGAGCGGTTTAAGTCCCCCGAGATTTTAGTTTAGATTTAGCGCTTAATTATATATTTTAAAAATAAATTACCTTTTTACTAATCGCTAATCGAGCGTTATTGAAAGAAGGAGAAAAGAAGTAAAATGAATCTAGAACGAGTCAGTTCAGGTGTCGATGTACCAAATGATGTAAATGTCATTATCGAAATCCCAGCGCATAGTGATCCCGTGAAATATGAAGTAGACAAAGAAACGGGCGCCATGTTCGTGGATCGCTTTATGAACACGTCCATGCATTACCCGTGTAACTACGGTTACATTCCCCACACCTTGTCCAACGACGGTGATCCGGTGGATGTGCTGGTTGTCACTCCCCATCCATTGATCAGCGGTTCGGTTGTTCGTTGCCGACCTATCGGAATTTTGAACATGACCGATGAATCGGGAGATGACGCGAAAGTGCTCGCCTTGCCTGTTAAGAAACTATGCACCATTTATGAACGCGTCGAAACATCAGGCGATATGGCTCCTACCGTGTTAGACCAGATCGCTCATTTCTTCGAACATTACAAAGACCTTGATGAAGGTAAATGGGTGCGTGTTAAAGAATGGGGCGGCGTCGCGGAGGCTAAAAAGGAGATCCTTCAAGGGGTGGAAATGTTCAAAGCAGCGCCGGAAACGCCTCATTTCTGAGCGACACCGCTACGGTCGGGTTTCGTACCCCTTTATCGGCTGTTGGGAAATGTGGTGCCGTACGGCGTGGACGAGGACATTTACATAGCACTCGCGTCAACGGTAATTCACCATTTGGGCGTTGGGGAGCAACGACGCAGAGCAATAATTACTTTAAGGTTCTTGTGCAGCAAATGAGCCCTCACGCGTTGTGCCGGAATGGGCTCCCTCCCAACGACAATCATGACAGCAGCTTAGCCAGGCGAGCGCCTCAACGCGCAAAATGTAAATTAATTATGACGCGAGCCCTAAGGTAAAGGATAGCTATGACGAAAGACGACCCGCTCAAAGAACGCCGCCAGCACGAACGAAAAAAATACTCCAAGCGCGACAGAGGATTCGAGTTTTTCGTGCAATTTGGCGATGATGTTTATGATATCCTTGACGTTTACGACGTATCCGTGTCGGGAATACGAATGCGCTTGCTACAGCGTATTGAAAGGGGTGATACACTGCTTTTAACGGCCAAAGAAGACGAGTTTTCCATGTCCGTGATGGGCGAGGTCCGGTGGTGTGTAAATAGTATAAAAGGGCAGGGTTATGAGCATGGGGTAGAATTTGACACCTCCGATATGGATCTTAATGTGCTGTTATTTATGTCGCTAAAAAAGCATCTGCAATAACGCTCGACCCAAACGTTTGACGCCCCAACCCGGCTGGCTCGCTGAGCGCTACGTTGCTGGTCGGAGTTGAAGAGAAATTTAATGGCGCTTCAGCGGGCTTTTCTCAAATCCGTCTTTCGCAATTCGCTCCGCTCCCTCGCTTGTTCCTGACCCCACAAATGAAATTAATTCACATTTTGGACACCGATCCATCTCGCCTGCCCGCGTTACCTACATGGACGTAGGTAAGGGGCGAGAGCAGGACGCGGAAGCTTTACCTACATGGACGTAGGTAAGGAGCGAGAGCACGCCTACAGGGACGACGCACATGGATGTGCTAGTGTCACAAGAGGGCACGAGTGCATGGATGCACGAGTTAGAGCAACGCAGGGAGCGGTTGCCGAGGAGCCCGAAGTGACCGTAGGTGGTAGAATTGCGTCGGGGCCGGCAATCGAGGACGCGGAAGCTCTGCCTACATGGACGTAGGCAAGGGGCGAGAGCACGCCTGCAGGGATGTAGGTGGTAGGGCAACGCAGGACGCAGTTGCCGAGGACGCGGAAGCTTTGCCTACATGGACGTAGGCAAGGGGCGAGAGCAGGACGCGGAAGCTTTGCCAGGCGAGCGCCTCAGCGCCCAAAATGTGAATTAATTATGACGCGAGTCCTAAGTCCGTTATTGGTATAGATTAAATTGAGTTAACGCCTCTAATTTAAGTAAATTCTTAATTGATTGGCAGCATTGGTTTGATTCACAGCGAAGAAAAAACCCCCCTTTTTTGTCCATTTATGGTTTAATGCGTGGTCATGTTTCGACCCCTAGAAGTCTATATCGGCATGCGTTATACGCGTGC
>CALZJI010000230.1 GCA_945787615.1 uncultured Chromatiaceae bacterium
AATCGAATAGGTGCGAATGACTCTTTCGCCCGGCTTTTTGACTTCTTCCGCCGCGGTTTTTTTGCGGGGCTTTGCTTTCGCCTTTGCCGTCGTACGCTTCATAGCTGTTGATCCTCCATCGTTGCCTTTTTCTCGATACTGTACCGTTTGCGTTGGCGCAGTGTAAACCGTCTCATTAACGTCGTGCGTTAACCGCACCTCACTGGGGGGCGCCTCGTCCCTCGCCCGTGCTGGGCCGTCTCACGGTTGCTTTTTCTGTCAAGTTGTCCCGAATGGGCCCCGCCATGTCGATCCGGAAAATACCGCGATCGTCATGGATGGGTGGGTGCTGTGAGTGTGAAATAACCCCCAACGTTTAGAAAACGCCTACCTTTATATTGTAGCCCGTTTTTTATGTTTGCTTTTTTGTTTTTTTGTGATATTTAT
>CALZJI010000231.1 GCA_945787615.1 uncultured Chromatiaceae bacterium
CTCTATGTGGCGCCGGAGCGATTCAATAACGAACGTTTTCGCGAAACCGTCGAACGTCTACCCATCGCGTTATTTGCCGTCGACGAGGCCCACTGCATCTCGGAATGGGGCCACAATTTTAGACCCGACTATCTCAAACTACCCGCGTTCGCTAACCGTTGTGGCGCCGAACGGGTGTTGGCGCTAACCGCTACGGCAACGGAAAAGGTTCAGGAGGACATTTGCCGCACTTTTAACATCGCGCCGCAATGCGCGGTACGCACGGGTTTTTACCGTCCCAATCTAACTGTGCTTACGACGCCTGTTACCGAACAGACACGCGACGCAGTACTGTTGTCTCGGCTCCAGGACCGCTCCCGCGGCCCGACCATTGTATACGTGACGCTTCAGCGTACCGCCGAGGACGTTGCTACCCGGCTTGCCGCGGCCGGCTATCCCGCGCGCGCCTATCATGCCGGTATGAAAGATGAACAGCGTACCCACGTGCAAGAGTGGTTCATGGGGTCCGATGATGCGGTAGTGGTGGCCACCATCGCCTTTGGTATGGGTGTAGATAAGTCTAACATTCGCTACGTCTACCACTACAATCTTCCTAAGAGCCTGGAGAACTTTGCTCAAGAGATCGGCCGCGCGGGACGCGACGGCGACCCATCGACGTGCGAAATGTTCGTCTGCTTCGATGACCTTAACACCTTAGAAAACTTTGTTTACAGTGATACGCCTACTTTAGAGGCATTGCAGCGCTTCGTGGGAGAGCTCTTTTCTCAAGAGACAGACTTCGACGTTAACCTCAACACGCTGTCGTCCACCCATAACATTCGTCCGCTCGTTGTTCGCACACTACTCACCTATCTTGAGATAGACGGCTATCTGGAAGGCGGAACCCCATTTTACTCCGGTTATCGTTTTAAGCCGTTACAACGTTCCCGAGACATCCTCGCACGCTTCCAAGGTGAACGTCGGCAGTTTATTGCTGATATCTTCCGCCAAGCACGTAAAGCCAGAACCTGGTTTGATATCGATCTCGCGCAGGCTGCGCAGACGATAACATCTAGCCGAGAGCGTATAATCCGCGCGTTGGATTATCTAGGTGAACAAAACCTGCTGGAGGTGAGGGCGTCGGGGGTTCGTCATCGATACCGACGAATACAATCGCCGCAGACGATCAATTCGCTTGCTTCAGATCTCCATGAGCGCGCTTCGATCCGGGAAGCGAGTGAACTCGCCCGCCTCCAACAAGTCCTCGAGCTGGCCAGCACTGATGCTTGCCAGGTTGGTGCCTTAGCGGCGCACTTCGGCGACGTTTTAACCAACCCTTGCGGTCACTGTTCCTGGTGTTTGGACGGAAAAGCCGTTGAGATTACGGAACGGTCTCCCTCAGACATTGACGAAAAGCTCTTTCAAAAAGCGCGAGCACTGCAACAGGAAAACGCGCCTATCCTTTCTGATCCGCGAACACTGGTTCACTTTCTTTGCGGCATTTCGTCACCTTCACTCAGTCGCGCCCGACTTACCAAACATGAATTGTTCGGCGCGTTAGGGCACGTGCCTTTCAAGCAACTAATGGATTATGCGTCCGCGACGATGTGAGGCCGTTGTCGGTATCGTAGGCAGTAAGGGCCGCGGAAACAAATAATCATCCAATTTTGCTTGTCTTTTGGCCCAGCTTCTGCGTTGCGGCAAGGGTTACATAAAGGGATTATGCGCCCCTTGCCGCGCCTTGAATCTGAGCCAAAATCCGACGCAATCTTTGGACAATTATCTATTTCCGCGGCCCTAAAATTGGCGCCGACACGGCGGTCGGTCGGGTGCCGCCTTGAACTGTCACAAAACGTTAATTTAGAATTGATCTCTAGAGTAATCTCTCTTCTAACTAATGCAGCTACCTGAAACGAAAGGAGTATCTAAAAGTGAATAAGCTGTTTGCTATTTAGACCCCAGCCAACAACACGACGAGATGGATTTAACGATAACGAAAATTAATAGCCACAGTTCTGGCGCCAAAGAGATAGGGCTCAAGCTCTTTTCTTGACTTCTTTTCGGTTCAAAATCGTTTTTTTACAACGGACTACATTGGTCCAGCACGCAGTGTTGCAAGTATTGTTCAGCAACATTTTATGGTATCGGCAGACGGCGTTCTGGTTTACCAGACGATAGACGATGGGGCCGCAACCCCGTAAAATAACCGCTCCGTCCCCGCCTTAAATTTAAGTAAATGATAAATGAAAAAGAGCTCGAAAAGAAAACGGAAGGCTCGGCCCGCGGAGTTGTCCACCGATCTGTTAACCAAACAGGCTGAGGAACAGTTTGCCGGTGCGCGATACAAAGACGCCATGCAATCTTATAAGCTTCTGATAGGTCGCGAACGACGGCCAGAATGGATCGTTGCACTTAGGCACGCCTATCTGGCCAGAGCCGAGGAGTTGGCGGCTAAGGACATGATAAAGGAGGCGTCGGCGCTATGGGAGTCGATGGCCCATCTGTGTCAATCCCAAGACGGTTTAGATCGCTACCTTCACTGGTTGCTTCAATCCGGTCGTTATGAACGCGCGGCCAGGGTGTTGTCCGATGCTAGTAATGAGTTTCAAGACAGCGCGGCCGGACGGGATGTTGCGGCATGCCTAGGCGTTTTACTGTTGGGCGGTAAAACGGAATTGAAAGGCGCTTTGCCTAGTGACGCACAGCTCGATAGCGCGGCTGCGGCGTTGCGCGCCTATTGTGCCGGTGATGATGAGGAGATGGCTGCGTATCTAAAACGTCTTCCCTATCGCTCACCCTACCGCGATCTGCGTCCAATCTTTCAAGCCTTGGTAAAAACGCAAACGTGTGGGGGGGAGGCCGGAACGCAGCTGAAGAAACTCTCGACGGACTCGATTTTTACTCCTTTATCGACGCTCATCGGCGCGCTGGATCTACCTGAGGATCGGCTGCTTAACCAAATGAGGGGCTTGAAGCCCGAGGAGTTTCAGCTTTTTGCAGCGCTCCGTGGTTGGGATAGTACGCAGATTGAGTTATTGCAGAAGGTGTTAGAACTTAAGTCTTCTAAAGAAGGGGTTTCACTAAAAGCTCTATTTCGAGTATTGGCGGATTATCGACAAGTAATCGGTGAAGCGCACGCCCAGCGTATGGCGCTGGCTCTACTCAACGCTTATCCCGACGGAATTAAGGCGTACGATCCCGTTTTTAAGACCCTCACGGTGCCCCACCGGCTGCGCATTGGTGCGCTTCGAAACGAACAGAACGATGATCCGGAGGAGGCCGTTGACCTCTGGTATCGCTGTGTCGATAGTTTGCAACAAGAGCCGGAGTCTGAGCATAACCGTTTAGCGAGTGCGTTGATTTTACGACACGTTGCGAAACTGAAACGTGCGTTTATGGCGCCTTTTGAGTGGATGGACGAGGGATTGAACGATTTGGGTCGCAGCCTCGAATTCGACCCTACGGATAAGGACACGTACTTAGAGATGGTGCAGATCTTGGAACACCACGGACGGGAGAAGGAACGTGACCGGTGGTTGGAACGGGCGGTTAAACACCTTCCGGAAGAAAGTGATATCATACTAGCGGCCGCGAACGCCGCGTATCGTCGCGGCGCATTTAAGAAAGCGGCTAATTATGTGGATGCTCTTTTAGCACGGGATCCGATTAATCGGCAGGCGAGAGGACTTTTAATCTCGTGCCACCTCGCACATGGTCGTAAACAAGCGGTGGCGGGGAAGTTTCGACATGCGGTAAAGGAGCTCGATATCGCTATGCGCCACGCCAAAGACGAGATCCAGCAGGGCTCGGTGGAGCTAACGCGTGGTTTGGTCGCACTTGCCGCCGGCGAGGAAGGGAAGGCGGCGCAGTGGCTAGAGCAAGGTTATCAGCATTCCGGCGGGAGCGCCGCGGCCGATCTGCGAATCATTGTAGATGGCCGGCGTATAGGTATTTCGAATAAAAAATTGCAGCCTCAGCTGGAGATGTGCAGAACCAAGGGCCGGCAGGACTTCGATCGGGCCGATATTTTCAACTTTACGGACTTACTGCTTCGATATCGATTTGAGGGCGTACGTTTCCTCACTGAGATCGTCACCAGTTTGCAGAAGCCGTTACGAAAGGCAGCGGCATTTGACTACTCGCTACAAGAGCTCCAAAGTATCTGTGAGGCTTTCGCGGAAATCGATGCTTACCTGCCGCTGGGCGCTTATGCCGACAAGGCGCTTGCGCAGGCGCCGGGAATCCCGGCTTTTGTCTATTTTGATGTCGTGGCTAAAAACAGAGGGCGTCGACGGATCTCGAATTCAGACCGCGGGCGTCTCCTCGACGCTTACGAACGGGCGGAAAACGAAGGCGATTTCGCCACTATGGAGCGCATTGATCAGCTTTTTGAATCGTCAGGTTCTTTCGGTGCAATGGGTCCTGTATCTGGTTTTCCGCCAGACTTAGGCAGCGTATTAGGTGAAGCGCTGGAATCGATGAGCGAAGCAGAGTTTGCCGAACTGGCCGCGAAAGTCTTCGGCGACGACCTTGAGCAACTCTTTGAGCCACTGCCGGTTCCTCAGCGGAAAAGGGAAAAAAAGGCCCATAGGCCAGCGGACGACTCCGGCAGTGAGCCGCCTAGACAGGACGAGCTTTTCTGATGAACGATCCTTATTCGATCTTAGAGGTTGCGGAGAGCGCCAGCGACGAAGAGATAAACAGCGCCTACCTGCGAAAAGTCAGGGAGTATCCGCCCGAGCAGGAACCTGAACGTTTTCAGATGATCCGAGACGCATTTGAAACCATTAGAACAGTCAAGGATCGATTACATTATCAGCTGTTTTGTCAAGTTCCCCCCGATCTGGAATCGGTACTCGCGCCGGTATTGAGGCGCCGTAACGCCCGGCAACGGCCTACTGAAGAGGTGTTGCTTAAGGCGTTGGCCGCGAGCGTATTGAAAGTAAAAAAGACGCAACAACAATAGGTTTTCCCGCTTGATGCATCCACAATTCAGGTGATTTCTGGTCCTAGAAAAATTAGTAGGGTGTACCGCAGTCGAGAATCTTCGACGATTGGAGAATACGTCGCGTGTGGTTTCTCGGGCTGCACGTTTTAATACCACTCACCGAGTCCGTTACCGTGGATACATAGAATCAACGCCGCGAGTCTTTTGAGAACTCCGGCCGAAAGAAATTCGTAGTTTTGTCAGGAACAAAAATGGATGACGCCGCCATCGAAGCATTGGTTGATCAATTTCGTGACTATCTCAGGCATACCGACGGTTCCCCGCCAGTGGCGCCGAGTGAACGCTCCGCCGCGGACCAGTTTTCGTTGTTTAGCGAGCTGGTCGGTCTGAAAAACGAAGTAGGCCGGGAATCGCGCCATATTAAAACGGCCTTGGATGACTTCAGGGCTATGTTTACTACAATACAGAGCGATAACGATACGCTTAAACAGGAGTTGACGCGATACCAAATACGCGAGCGCGAACAACGCGATAATATTTTACGACCGCTATTACTGCAGCTGTTGGAACTGTTCGATCGATTCGAGGCAGCCGTAACGGTCAGTGGAGCCCCACGTCGGCGCATCGGCAGTTGGTTCTCTCGCACAGAGCGGGAGTGGATTGACGCCCATCTGGAAGGACAGCAGATGACGTTGCGTCGCTTAAACCACATACTTCTCGAGTACGACGTTGAGGCGTTGGAGACCGAGGGGCGTTTGCTGGATCCACATACGATGCGCGTGGTCGAGACTGTCTGTCAACCAGGTATCGATGAGGGAATTGTCGTCGGCGAATACCGTAAAGGTTTTCTTTGGCAAGACAAGCTCCTTCGTGCGGCAGAAGTTAAAGTGAATAAGAGGAAAAAGGGAAAAGATGAGTGAGACGATTATCGGTATCGATTTGGGCACGACCAACTCGGAAGTTGCAGTACTGGAAAACGACCGCCCCATTGTAATAGGTGACGGCCCAAACAATATTGTGCCATCTTACGTCGGCATCGCCGATGACGGTGGAATCTTAGTAGGCGAGGCGGCGAAGAACCAATATGCCCTCTATCCTGAGCGCACCGTTAAATCAATCAAACGGCGCATGGGGAGTGACGAGAGAGTGGTGTTGGATGGAAAAGAGTACAGCCCACAAGAGATCTCGGCGGTCATTCTCAAACGCCTCAAAGGCATGGCGGAGCAACGTTTGGGAGATGCTGTTAGCAAGGCGGTAATCACTGTACCCGCCTATTTCAATGACGCGCAACGACAAGCGACACGGGAGGCCGGTGAGATTGCAGGTTTAGAGGTGGTGAGAATTATCAATGAACCTACCGCGGCAGCGCTCGCCTATGAAGTTGAACACCGGGTGCGGCAAAATGTGCTCGTCTACGACCTCGGTGGCGGTACCTTCGACGTGTCGGTGGTGAGAATCGAAGAGGATGTGGTTGAAGTGGTGGCCAGTCACGGCAACAATCACTTGGGCGGCGACGATTTTGACCAACGTATTATCGACCACATTGTAAAGGCGCTCCACGATCAACACGATGTAGACGCACGTTCTCAGCAGCAAACGATGGCACGCATTACCCGCGCGGCGGAACAGGCCAAATGTGTCCTTTCCGATCACCCTTTCGCAAAAATCGAGGAGGAATACCTTTTTGAGCGGTCGGGGAACCCCGTGCATCTCGATTTGGAGTTGAGCCGAGAAGACTACGAGGCCATGATCGAACCGTATGTCACGGAAACGTTGGACGCGGTCCATATCGCGCTTAAAGGTGCGGAGTTGACCGTCTCCGACATTGATCAAATATTACTGGTGGGCGGTGCGACCCGAACGCCATTGGTGAGGCGCCGCCTGGAAGAGGAGTTTGTTCGTCAGCCGCGCGGTGAAGTCGATC
The DNA here is from genome assembly GCA_945787615.1 of uncultured Chromatiaceae bacterium. Lineage (GTDB taxonomy): Bacteria > Pseudomonadota > Gammaproteobacteria > JAADHS01 > JAADHS01 > CALZJI01. The sequence goes on from CALZJI010000231.1 coordinate 6,852, forward strand.
CTGATCTTGGAGTTGCCATAGGCGCGGCGATACAGGCTGGCATTAGCGCGGGAGTATCGGTGTCGACCTGCCTTGTGGATATAACACCCTACACGTTCGGCACGGCCGCTTTGGGCGAAGTCGGTGGGATACCCACTCACGAGATGTTTGTGCCGGTTATCCGTAAGAACAGTCCGATTCCCGTGACCAAGAGCGAACTTTTCTACACAAGCTATGACGGCCAACAAGAAGTCGACGTTCGGATCTATCAGGGAGAGGATCCGATCGCGTCAAACAATATCGAGATAGGCAACTTTCGTGTAGAAGGTTTGAGCGACGTTGAGGAAGGAAATCCGGTATTGTTGCGTCTGTCACTTGATCTAAACGGCGTTTTACACGTGACCGCAACGGAAAAGAGAACAGGGCTCGAAAAATCAATTAAAATCGACAATTCGCTAGCGCGGATCGGCGAAGAAGGAATTGAGGCGGCTAAGGAGCGCATCGGAGTGCTGTTCGATGGTGCTTGGAGCACTGACGAAGGCAGTGAAACGGGCGACTCCGAAGCGCAACAAGGTATTGTTCAAGCGCGTGCGCTGATAGAAAAAGCGGAACGGTTGCTCAACAATGCTTCGCCAGAAGATAAAGAAGATCTGGTTGATCTAATCGAGTCGGTGAACGATGCCATCGCAAGCCAAAATATGGATGCGTTAAAGACCACGACCGCTGAGTTGGCCGATATCATCTACTACATGGAAAACTAACGCGCAATTCATGGTTTGTAGGATGTCGAGTCTTAATAATGCAACGACGTAATGCGTTTCATGAGCGTGCTGTGATGGAGCGCTGTCCTGTTTGTCGCGCGCGTACCAAGGAAGAACGCCCCGATTGTTATCGTTGCGGTGCCGATCTTAGTACGTTACGCCGGTTGATGAATGAAGCCGAAGC
>CALZJI010000232.1 GCA_945787615.1 uncultured Chromatiaceae bacterium
GGGTGGAGCTTGCGAAACCCGAGGATGACGGTGGTAACTCTCCCGGGTTCCGCACGCTCCACCCAGGCTACGAATATAGTACGCCGTCGATAATAAAATCCGCACATTGTTAAGCCGCGCCCAAACTTTTATTGAAGACTTTCGGGGTCGCACTCGATTAAATTAATGTGTTAGTTGTACCAAACACCCCGAATCGTAAAATGCGAGTTAGCGTACCGCTCTTGATCGCAAATTACTGTTGTGTACAGGCCGAGTCGTTAATCGACCGTTAGTCGTATTACCGGGCTGACTAGCTTTTGGAGTGCACCCTTTTTAATAAGGATTACGGCTTTTTCAATATCAGGCGCGAAGTAGCGATCCTTGTCGTAGAACGGTACTTCGCGGCGTAATTCTGCTTTAGCCTGCTCCAGCGTATGGGAGGATTTTAATGGTGCTAGAAAATCCAGCCCCTGGCTGGCCGCCAGCCACTCCACCGCCAGAATACCCACGGTATTGTCATACATGTCGCGCAGACGGCGGGCGGCGTATGTCGCCATGGAAACATGATCTTCTTGGTTGGCGGAGGTGGGTAAGCTATCCACTGAGGCAGGATGGGCCAGGGTTTTGTTTTCACTGGCCAGCGCAGCGGCGGTCACTTGCGCCAACATAAAACCGGAGTTAACGCCGCCATTTTCGACCAGAAACGGTGGCAGACCGCTGAGTTTTGAGTCGATGAGCAATGCAATGCGTCGCTCCGCCAAAGCGCCGATTTCTGATAAGGATAGCGCCAGGTTGTCCGCCGCCATGGCAATGGATTCAGCATGAAAATTCCCGCCAGAAAGAATGTCGTCGTCTTCCCAAAACACTAACGGGTTATCGGAGACGGCATTGGCCTCCGTTAGTACCGTTGCCGCTGCGTTGCGAAGTTGCTGTAGGCAGGCGCCCATCACTTGAGGCTGACAACGCAGCGAATAGGGATCTTGGACTTTTTCGCAATCCCGATGGCTCGCTTCGATGTCCGAGTGCTCAAGCAAGGCGCGATATGCCGTCGCCATGTCAATCTGCGTTTGATGACCCTGTACCTCATGAATACGCGCATCAAAAGGCGTGTGCGAGCCTTTTGCCGCTTCTACGGTTAACGCGCCAATGACGGTCGCACTGTTCAATGCGTTTTCCGTTGAGAATAATCCTTCCAAGGCCAGTGCCGTCGAGACTTGGGTGCCGTTTAACAACGCCAGTCCTTCTTTGGGCGCTAACACGATGGGCTCAAGGCCCGCGATCGCCAAGGCGCTGCGGGCTGCAATGCGTTCGCCTCGATAGAACGCTTCGCCTTCCCCCAGTAGGACCGCGCTCATGTGTGCCAGCGGCGCAAGGTCGCCCGAGGCACCCACCGAGCCCTTCACGGGAATACAGGGGTAAACCCTCTTGTTGAGCAGTGTCAGAAGCGCATTAATCACTGATAACCGTATGCCGGAAAAACCACGCGCCAGCGAATTCACTTTTAGCACCATGATGAGTCTTACGGTATGGTCTGACATGAACTTGCCGATTCCGGCGGCATGTGACAGCACGATGCTGCGTTGCAGCGTTTTCAGCTCGTCGGGTTCTATCTGGGTGTTAGCCAACAGACCAAAGCCCGTGTTTATTCCGTAAACAGTTCGCCCTTCGTTGATGACTTTAGTAACCGTCTCGGTAGCCCGGTTTATCGCGGTGACACAGCGGCCGTCCAAGGAAACCGATAGCGCGTGTTGATGAACGCGGCGCAGATCATCCAACGTCAGTTGACCAGGTTTTATAATCAATTCGTCCATGTTAAGCATCATTCACCATAGGCAAGTCCAACGCATTTTCCCGGGCGCAAGATTTAGCCAGATCATAGCCGGCATCGGCATGACGCATGACGCCGCTAGCCGGATCATTCCACAGCACGCGTTCGATACGTTTTTCCGCAGCTTGGCTACCGTCGCAAACAATCACCAGCCCCGCGTGTTGGCTAAAACCCATTCCCACGCCTCCGCCGTGATGAATGCTCACCCACGTGGCGCCACTTGCGGTATTGAGTAACGCATTTAAGAACGGCCAGTCGGAAACCGCATCGGAGCCATCCATCATCGCTTCCGTTTCACGATTGGGCGAGGCGACAGACCCGGAATCCAAGTGATCGCGCCCGATGACTACGGGTGCTTGCAGTTCGCCACTGGCCACCATTTGGTTAAACGCAACGCCTACGCGGGCCCGGTCTTTCAAACCCAACCAACAAATTCGTGCCGGCAGGCCTTGAAAGTGTATGCGTTTGCGGGCCATGTCCAGCCAGCGATGGAGCTGCGGATTATCGGGTACTAGCGCTTTGACTTTTTCATCCGTCTTATAAATATCGGTAGGATCCCCAGAGAGCGCCGCCCAGCGGAACGGGCCAATGCCTTCGCAAAACAACGGCCGTATATAAGCGGGTACGAATCCTGGAAAATCAAATGCGTTTTCGACACCTTCCTCATACGCCATTTGCCGAATATTATTGCCATAGTCCAATGTTGCGGCACCTCGCGCTTGCAGCGCCAACATGGCGTTCACTTGTAGCGCCATGGATTGTTTTGCCGCTTTAATCACCGCGGCTTCATCTTGCTTCCTCATCCGCGCCGCATACTCCAAGCTCCAGCCCTTAGGCAGGTAGCCGTTTAACGGGTCATGGGCGCTCGTCTGATCTGTTACCACATCGGGCGTGATGTTGCGCTCCACAAGCTCGGGGAAGATATCCGCGGCGTTGGCCAATAGACCGACGCTGACGGTTTCTCCCTTAGCGCAGGCCTCATTGACAATGGCTAGGGCTTCCTCCAGGGTTGTGGCCTTTTTGTCGAGATAGCCGGTTTTGTGCCGGAAATCAATTCGCGTTTCGTCGACTTCAACCGCGAGCATGGAGAATCCGGCCATGGTCGCGGCCAAAGGCTGCGCACCGCCCATTCCGCCCAGCCCCCCAGTCAGTATCCATTTCCCTGCCGCGTTTCCTTTAAAATGTTTCTTCGCAACGGCGGAGAAGGTCTCATAGGTCCCTTGCACAATCCCCTGCGAACCGATGTAAATCCACGACCCAGCCGTCATTTGCCCGTACATCATGAGGCCTTTTTTGTCCAAATCATTAAAATGTTCCCAGGTGCTCCAATGGGGAACGAGATTGGAGTTTGCGATTAACACTCGAGGCGCATCTTCGTGGGTTTTGAACACGCCCACGGGTTTTCCACTTTGCACCAACAACGTTTCATCGGCCTCCAGTCGTTTGAGGGTTTCAACGATTTTGTCGAAGCATTCCCAGTTTCGCGCCGCCCGACCCATACCGCCGTATACCACAAGCTGTTCCGGGTGTTCGGCCACCTGCGAGTCAAGATTGTTCATCAACATCCGCAACGGTGCTTCGGTCAACCAACTCTTGGCGTTTAGCGTTGTGCCCGTTGGCGCTTTAATCTTTCTCGTGGGATCCAATCGCGTCGGCATGGTTTTATAGACTCCCCAGCTAAGCTGTCGTCAGTGTACTAACATTATAGATAAAACCGCAGGGGATTAATTCAAATTGTGAAAGATAATTATAGTCCTGCGTTTTTGGACCTTGCCAGGCGAGCCCCTCAACGCCCAAAATGTGTATAGATCGTGACCGAAGCCTCTATGGAGCGATAACCTGTGAAAGTAGACTGGTTAATTGAAAACGTTACCCTCGCCACCTTGGAGGAGAACGCCAACCAACCTTACGGACGCGTAAAGGACGGTTTACTCGCCGTTCACCAAGGCCGAATCGCTTGGGTCGGTCGCCGCGCTAAAGCCCCGGACTTTGGGCAAGCGTACGTGAGAGACGGCGAGCGCGGTTGGCTTACGCCCGGGTTAGTCGATTGCCACACGCATTTGGTTTATGGCGGGCATCGCGCTGAGGAATTCGAATGGCGACTTAAAGGTCAAAGCTACGAGCAAATTGCCCGCCAAGGCGGCGGCATCCACAGTACCGTCGCCGCAACTCGCGCGGCAACCGTAGAAAGCTTACTGCAAAGTGCTGCACGACGATTAGGGCGACTTTTAAAAGAAGGGGTGACGACCGTCGAAATTAAATCGGGCTACGGTTTGGATCTAGACACTGAACTGCGCATGCTGGAGGTGGCCGGAATGCTGGCCAATCGGTTTGCCGTGAACATATCGTCCACGTTCTTAGGCGCTCATGCGCTACCACCAGAATACCAAAATCGGGCGGATGACTACATCGACTTTATTTGCAAGCACGTCTTACCGGAGGTCGCCGCGCGGAACCTGGCCGATGCGGTGGATGTTTTCTGTGAGGGCATTGGCTTCTCGGTTGCGCACGCAAGAAAAATCTTCGCCACCGCCAAGGAATTAGGACTGCCGGTAAAGGGGCATGTTGAACAACTGAGCTACCTCGGGGGGGCGCGATTAGTTGCCGAGTTCGAGGGTCTTTCGGCAGACCACCTTGAATATCTACCATCGGATGACGTGTCGTACTTAAGGAAGCAAGGAACGGTGGCAGTGCTATTGCCCGCCGCCTTTTATTACTTACACGAGAGCCAACAGCCACCCATATCCGCCATGCGCGAAGCGGGATTGCCCATGGCCGTGGCGACGGACCTCAATCCCGGGAGCGCACCCATGGCATCGGTTTTAGTCGCCATGAACCAAGCCTGTGTGTTGTTTGGGCTGACACCGGAAGAAGCGCTAGCGGGCGTAACGCGATACGGCGCACAAGCCTTGGGATTGGGCCATTGCAAAGGCCAGCTTAAAACCGGGTGGGATGCCGATCTCGTGCTATGGGAGATTGACCACCCCGCGGAGTTGAGCTACGGCATTAACTTGTACACGCCGAAGCGAATTTGGGTGGGCGGCCAAGATGTTTAAACCGGCAGATATGACGGTATGGCAGGGTCGCATCGACGATGAAGAAGCCTCACCGGCGCTGCGATGGCACCAAAAGGTAAAACCTTGGATTGGCGATACCGAGCTTGGCCATGCCCCGGCGCTTTTGGGCTTCGCCTGTGACGAAGGGGTGCGGCGAAACAAAGGCCGGCCCGGAGCACGCTATGGACCACGTGTCATTCGCACCGCCCTGGCCAACATGGCTTACTTTAGAGATGAACCCGCATTCGATGCGGGTGATGTCGTGTGCGACGACCAGTATTTGGAGCAGGCACAAACGACGCTGGCGGAACACGTTACCGCTATTCTGGGGAAAAACGGGTTTCCCTTGGTGCTCGGCGGGGGCCACGAGGTCGCGTGGGGCAGTTTTCTGGGTATTGTGAACTATCTGAAGGACACCGATTCTACACGACGCGTCGGCGTACTCAATTTTGACGCCCATTTTGATTTACGCAATCCTCAACCCCAATGTAGCTCAGGAACACCCTTTCGACAGATCGCCCATTGGTGCGCCACTCACAACCGACCATTCCATTACGCCGTATTTGGTCTTAGCCCTACTGCGAATACCTCTGCATTATTTGAGTTCGCTAAGAAACATCAGGTGTCTTGGTGCCTGGATATTGATTGCGCCCTAACCCGCTTGCCAGAAATTAACGCCGAATTGTTCCATTTTGTTCAACGGATCGATGACCTATACCTCACCATCTGCTTGGATGTTTTCCCCGCCGGTGTCGCCCCCGGCGTTAGCGCACCGGCTACCATTGGCGTCGAGCCGGGCGTAGCGATACGGTTAATCCGTGCGCTGAAAGCCTTGTGCGCAGAACATCATGTGAGGCTGATTCTGGCCGAAATCGCGGAAATGAATCCCGAATACGACCTCGACGGGCGTACAGCTAAACTGGCGGCTCGGCTGGTGCACGAAATAGTCACTACGCCGAATGAGAGGATCGGACAGGATGTTGGCGGTAGTCGGTATTAAGGGCCACGGAAAAAAATAATTATCCAACCTTTCTTGTTTTTTTGCTCAGCTTCCGCGTTACGGCAAGTGTTGCATATTCCAACATGCGCCACTTGCCGCGCCTTGAATCTGAGCAAAAATCCGGCGCAATCTTTGGATAATTATTATTTTCCGCGGCCCTAAAAACCACGTCGACCCGAACCCAATGCCGAGTTTATGGCCAATGAATTTGGCGCTACGCGGTAATAATTCACAATATCTAGGCGCAATACAACAACGCAATGCTTCCTTACTTTAGGTATGTTTATTACATGGCCGGAATTCGGTCATACGAAAACAAACGGAATATAGGGGGCAGGGATATGGACAAGAGAACTGCGTTTAAGATCGCCCGCGACCGAGCCATGAGGTTTGCATGTCCTTTTTTCATTGTCGATTTGGGGAACGGTTGGTACGACGTAGCCAACAGGACGACGCACTTAGACAAGATCGTCGGCTGCGTGCAGCCGTTTGAACTCTCTTCACCCGCCAGTTCTGGTGTTACACGCTTGCACTAGCCTGAGGCTCCGCGTAAGAAGCATAAGGGCCGCGGAAAAAAATAATTATCCAACCTTGCTTGTCTTTTCGCCCAGCATCTGCGTTACAGCAATTGTTGCATATCCCAATATGCGGCCCTTTTCGCGCCTTGAATCTGAGCCAAAATCCGGCGCAATCTTTGGATAGTTATTATTTTCCGCGGCCCTAAGGACTCGCGAAAAAATAACTTACGATGTTCGCATCCCATCTTCGGGCCATTTTTGAACAATCCTCAATCGCAAAATCCTCGAATTAGCCCGGCTAGTCCTGCGGTTTTGCTCAATCGGATTGTCCGAAACTGACCCAAATCTGGGCGCGAAAAATACGAAGTTATTTTTTCGCGAGCCCTAAGCTCGGGAGATTGTCACACACCCTGGGCAGGTCGTTATTTTATTTGGACGCCGGCGATTTTCGTGATGGATAGGCTCGATCCGGACAGCGAAAACTCCGTCGTGATTTCTCGTCCTACATCGTCGAAATAGACAAAACGTATCCGATCCCCCGAGATCCACGAATACAAACCTTCGCCTTCGGACAAAATCCTGTCATCCGAGTCGCGCAATTTCCATATCGCACGACGATCGGAAACGCTCGCCCAACCTTCAACACTGGTTCCCGTCGACCCGCCAATACGGTCTATTCGGGTGATTTTTCCTTGATCAATTTGATACTTAGGCAAGCGATGCGAGAAGGCCTTACCCGTACCTAAGTGCAACTCGGCGAAAATTTCGTAGCGCTGGGATGGCGCCTGTCGCCAAAGGTAAAGTGTATCGCCGGCATCGTTGGTGACCAACGCCGCCGAGCTTGCCGAAGCGTTGGCCGGCGGCGCGCCAACCCGCCACGAATCGGCAAAAGCCGAAAACGACAGCACACAAACCCCTATAAACGCGATGAATCTTCGTAGCATAATGGGTTTCCTTCAGTCTGCCTGGAAGAGCCGTGACTCGCTTTCTGCGTAACGATCGGGCACTAAAACCCACGCCGCAAGGTCCTTTCCGTAAACGCTTTATCCTTAATACCCACGTTAACTTCGATATCATGGATCAAAAATGTTGAGGTTTGCTTTGTCTGCACATTGGTCACATCGACCTGTTTCCAAATCCATGCCTCATCCAATTTTTGCCAATCTATCGTCTGTTCTTTCAATTTCAGACCTTTTTTGTCGTAGTAGGTTACTGCGACCTTGACACAATTGTCCCAACTACCTGTATTGGCAAAGCTTGAAACGGTCTTGCTATACAGAGCACTCTCTTTTTTGGGCGTGCTCTCAACCACGTATACCGGCCCACCCGGCCTGGCTTCGACACCCAGTAGCCGATGGTTATCCTGATCAATTGCGTGCACACCAATATCGCCAAGCGCTAACGTCGATCCAAGAAAACTTTCTCCCGGATCGCGAACAGAGACGCGCCTTACGTTTCGCAATGAAGGGGAATACAACCACTGGTCAACCGGTTTACCCGATTCGGGCGTATACTCCCAGCGCATAAACGCAAGCCCTTTTACGTCGGGGGGAAACTCCGCGAAAAGTAGCATCTTCTCTACCACGCCTTTCTGACCTTTGTAATTCCGGAGAAAGCGCCGGTAAACGCTTTTTTTCTCCTGACCGTCTTTGTTGCGGTTAATTATGGTCATTTTTGTGCGTTGATCATCACCGACATCTTTGTAATTACAGTGGGCAATGATCTCTTCTGCAGTGGGTAAAGCATCTTCGGCATACCCGCGTTCGCTAAGCGAGGCTAATCCCATCAATGAAAGAGAGGCGATCACCCCGAAGGCATTTTTCTTTTTCTTCAAACGTATCATTCGCTGACCCTTTTCTACGCGTGTTTAATTGTGCTGTCTCAATATACTTTACTTTTCGGTGGCTTAATCTGCGCTGAACACCTTACGCTAAAACGAGCACTGCGGTTTCAACGCGACATTTAAAAACATAATGATAATAATACGTTATATTGTCCTCCATCGTTATTCTTTCATTCCAGAGCGCCGCACAAAGAAATTATATAAAAAGTGGGGGAATCTGTTTTCGCCGCCCAAGTCAAATATAAATAGTGAATCGAATTATACCCGTCCCGGGTAGGTTTTCCCTAGAAAACGTGCGCCTTAGAGTCTTCGATCGGCCGGCTATCCCAGGGATAGTCGCAGCTTTTTTTAGAGCCAGTCCACAGAATTCTCCGACGAAATGTCACGGTGGTTGAATATGAGAACCACGCGTAATTCGAAGCTAACATTTTTATTTATCCTGGCCGTTAAGTCACGTACAAAGAGTTGCATTAGGTAGTGGTATGGAAAAAAACGCTTTAATCGTAAAACTTAACGAACTGAAGAAAAAACAAGAACTTATAGAAAAGGCCTGGAAAAGCCGTGCTGGGAACAAAGAGTTACTGCGGTTTTTCGTCGAAATCATGCCGAAAGCGCTGGAAGCTGAACGGTGCAGCATTTTTATACTCGACCCTGTTCGTGAGAACGTCTGGCTGCAATGTGGCACCGGGCTCGGCGAAAAGGATCTTTCGGTACCCAAGAGTGGTTCTCTGGTAGGGCAAGTCGTCTCTTCGGGAGACGTGCTCATCGAACAAGATATGCAAGGACAAGTGGGAACCCATGACCTGGTTGCGATGCAAACGGGTTTTGTGACCCGAAATGCGATGTGTGTCCCGGTCCATGGGGTTACGGCGAAGCGCGTTACAGGCGCCATTCAAATCCTAAACAAGAATCCCGGCCTTCAATTTACCGACGACGATCTACGAAAGGTGGAAAAACTAGCGTTTCTCCTTCAAATGAACATTGAGAATATTTTCCTTAGGCAAGAATTGGCCCGCGTCTCAGTTCAACTAAAGAAACAGATCGATAGGTTGGAGAGTAATTTGGGTCACTAACTACGGGCTCGCGTCAAATCAATTCACATTTTTGACGCCGATACAGCTCACCTCGATGCCTTGCCTACAGGGAGGTAGGTGGTAGGGCAACGCAGGACGCAGTTGCCGAGGACGCGGTAGCTTTCCCACGCGAGCGCCTCAACGCCCAAACGTGAAGCAATGTTGACGCGAGCCCTAAAGACTGGCGCCTCGACACCATAAATGTGAATTAATTTTGGCGCCCGTCCTAAGGTCGTACTCTACATTGGACTAACGCGTGCTATTAGAGCCAACGCACTTTGGTTTACTAAATTCACCAGATACAGATATACGTATTTTTACTTATTCTGCACCCGAATTGACACCGAAATCGATCAGATTCCGTTGGCGTTCGGCGCTGTCTTTTTTTCGATGCACACGACACCGCATGGGTTTCTAACTCCACACAGAATTGATCTCGTCATTTCGCAACGTAGAGCTTTAACTCAGTACATAACATCCTTTTCCCGACATTGAACGCAAAAGCCTTGCTCCTACTCGCAGCTCGTTGAGCGGAAGCCAAAACGACGGCGGATTATTTCGTCTAATTTGGCCGCGTGTCTATTTAACTTTGTTTTTTATTATGTAAGAATATGAAAAAATTGTACCTATATAAAAAATGGCGAAGAAATTACTGAATTTTAAGCCAGCCAATATTTTTTTTGACTACCGTAAAACGAACAACGAGAAAATAGCGCGTTTCATTGCGACGTAGTATCCGCGCAAGACGTGCGCGATTTCTATTTCCAAGCGGGGGTAGGCGTCTGAAACAGGAGAGCGTAAATATAAACCGCGTACTGCTTTCCTCTGCGGCTCAGCTGGCAACGGCAGAGACCGCGGAGGAGCTAATGCGTGCGTTATGTAACGTCCTTATATCTGCTTCCAGTCATGTCAAACTGGTGCAGCTCTTTGTTAGCGAAGAAGGGGGACAACAACCTGAGCCGGTTTGCGTAGTCAAAAAGAATGCGGACGACGTCTTCCAGGCGTCACCTGACCTAGAGAACGTATTGGTTAGCATCGCGCAGGAAGCCGCGGATAATAATTCTCCCCTAGTCTTTCGCCCCCATGGCGACGCTCGATTCGCCGGCGTCCGTTCAAAGATTGCCGAAGCTCAACTTCAAGAGGGCGCCGCAATACCCTTCACGGCTCCTGATGCAAGCGAACGCATAACCATGGTCGTCCTCGTTGATATCGATGACTACTTCAACGAAGTGGGCTTGGAGCCTTTCATCGCGTATGCTTGTCTGTGCAGCGTTCTTCTTGAGCAAACCGTGCGAAGGCAGCGCCTTAGCGAATTTGCCACATTTGACCACTTGACAGGGCTGCTCAATAGACGAGCGCTTGCCGAAGTACTCGAACGTGAACACGTTCGGGCCGAGCGATACAATCGCCGCTATAGTTTACTTTTCTGCGATTTAGATTTTTTCAAACGAATTAATGATACCTATGGTCACGTGGTCGGTGACCGTGCGCTTCAGGGGATAGCGAAAATCGCGGGTCGGGTTCTACGCGAGGGGGACTGGATTGGCCGTTGGGGAGGCGAAGAATTTGTGTGCATCCTTCCCGATGCGAGTGAAGGTGAAGCAGAACGTATCGCTCAGCGGTTACGCAACCAAGTGTTGGAGGAACCCCTCTCCGTCGAAGATCAAGCCGTCGGACTCACGCTGAGCATTGGTGTCGCCTGTTTTCCGAGCGACGGTTACGATATCAACAGCCTGTTAGTACATGCCGATGCTGGTCTTTCCGCCGCTAAGCAAAGTGGAAGAAACTGCGTTCGACGATACGCGCCAGGGCTGGATTAAACGAAAAAATTCAACTAAGGGCCGCGGAAACTAATAATCATCCAATTTTGCTTGTCTTTTGGCCCAGCTTCTGCGTTGCTCCCGTTTTGTAAAAAATTCGACTATACCTTACCAAAGAAATCAACTATAATTCTAGTATAGAGGATCGCAAGAGGAGACTCGTTAGCAAAGGGCAAAAGTCCTTACCTACCAAATAGATTCGTCCGATCACACGAGAAGGGTGGAATGTTGCGAGTAGTCTCGAAATTGCCTTTTATCCAGTCTCTATGTTCTCAAATACTATCGATCCTCTAGTCGCACTTCTGAAAGAGAGAGAGGCTCTTTAGCCTGAAGCCGACGACTTACGCTTCACAGATGTCTGGAGGTCGTCATGAATCAACACGTTGCGTACAACAGTTTAGCCACTTACTACCCAGAGGTCTCGTCCATACCGGATTCTACGCGCCGAGAGGTGGTCGAATCATCGCGTCTCGTATCGTTGGAACGGGGTGAAAGCGTATTTCGCTCAGGCGAGGCGTGTAACAACTTCTTGTTCTTACTAGAGGGTTCTATACGCGTTCAAAAACTGAGCCACGACGGACACGAAATCACGCTGTACCATATCACGCCCGGACAGGCGTGCGAATTATCCACGACGTGCCTATTAGCCGACAAGTGCTACCCGGCGGAAGCCATTACCGAAACAGTGGTACACGCGCTTCTCGTACCCAAATTGCATTTTTTCAGCGCCCTGGCAAACGCTGAACCCTTCCGGAAATACATTTTTTCCGTCATTGACAAAGGCATGAGCGCGTTGGTCACCCTGGTCGAAGAAGTCGCATTCGGACCGATGGATCAGCGCCTCGCGCAGCGGTTACTGACCATTAAAGATGAACACGATGGCGTGACGATCACGCACCAGGCGCTGGCCGTAGAACTGGGTACAGCGCGAGAAGTCATTAGCCGACTACTCAAAGAGCTTGAAAGAAAAGGGTATGTTAAGCTTTTTCGCGGCCGTATCGATATAAAAGATACACTCGCCCTTGAAAGGTTGGTTGCTGGGTCCCTACATTAGCGGGGGTTTCGCGCTAGCAGAGCGGGTGATCGAGCGCATAGAAGCCGTTTTGAGATGGCGGTCTATTTACGCAATTTTAGTGGTGAAGAATTGTGTGGAACACATTAGCTCGCCATTCTCAAAATGGGTAGCAGGATTTATTCCGAATATACTTGGCCAGTGCTTGGTCATCGCTTCCGCATCCCCCGCCGACGAGACACCGCGCAAGGGTGTAGAGAATGTGTAGGCGTATTATTCGCGATCACGGCCCCCCCAATAGACACGTAGTTGATGATTCGTAATACTCCAAAGCGATATGGGTTAATGTCCAAGCTTTTGCACTGGCTCATCGCGACGCTGATGCTTTGCCTCATTCCTCTTGGCTGGTATATGACAGGTCTAAGCAATGAAGACCCTATGTATTACAGAGCCCTCGATCTGCATCAAACGCTAGGTTTAGGAATGCTTGTTTTTTTCATTGCTAAAGTCGCCTGGCTTGTCATCAGCCCCAGTCCTCTGCTTGTCGGCACACACACGAAGTGGGAGCACCGCACTGCGTGGGCCGTACATAGTTTGCTCTATACGGCAATGTTTCTTCTTCCAATAACGGGATACCTATTCTCAACGTCGCAGGGTGATCCAGTCTCTATATACGATTTATTTGAGATTCCAGGCGTCACAGAATTATCGAAAGAGAGCGCTGATCTTGTGATAACACTCCACATGTATATTGCGTATAGCGGCGCAACACTCATTGTTATCCACATTCTGGCCGCTATTAAACATCATTTTATCGATAAAGATGAAACGCTTATACGTATGACATTCTACTCGCGGACAACGGATATTTGATACGGCAACCAACCTTCGTGGAAACCGTGCTGTAAATGCCGCCGCCCGTCGGTAAAACCGCAGCACTTAGGGCTCAACCTAGCACATCCCGGTGGCGCATAAAGCGCCTGGCAAACGGCAATGTGCGCGTAGTCCATAACGACAATAATAAAAACATTTAGGATTGGATTATTGATGCCTTAGCGAAACTCGGGCGGTTGTAGCTTTTGTAGTGTCAACAACCGCCCGTGAGTCAATGCCGGGAAATTATTAGTCTTCTTCGCTTTTGAGCAAGATCAAATTCTCAAGAAACGCCAGCAGATCGTTCTTCTCACTCGCTTGAAGGCCCACAAAACCGTTTCTGGACACTAGAGCCTCTCCACCGTGTGCGATGATCGCTTCCGCAAGGGTCGTCGCCCGACCATCGTGCAAGTATGGGGCCGCACTGCCCACCCCCCATAACTCCTTCGTTAACCAGGTGGACGCCCCGCTTCCCGTTTCGTCGACATTCTCGGCAAGTTCCGGGCCCATGTCATGGCGTTTAAGATCGCCGTAAAGGCGGACCACTGCATAACCTTGATCATCGGTTTCCAGGTTACCGAGGTTTACCTCGTCTCCGTCGATGAAGAATATATTGTCAAGCAGATCTAGAGTAAGATCGAACTCAACTGGATTACCGGGATCCACACCGTAAGACTGTGGAACAATACCGGAAGGAAAGACGTCGTCCCGGTATAAAGGATGCCGACTCGGCTCACTGTAGACGGCATTGTCGAGCGTCATAAAAGGCCGATGACAGCCGCCACAGCCCACCTCCTCGAATAGCCAGCCTCCCCTCTCAATGGCAGCGATCTCATTCTGGGTCAGTTCAATAATACCTAATGCCGCTAACTCGAGCTTCGTTACGGGACGTGGTTGCGCCGCAACATAAACGGCCAAGGCGGTTTGATCTCCAATACCGAACTCGTTCACTACCCCGTCAAAATCACCGTCCGCATCGAAGCCCACGAGCTCCACCGGTTGCATACCGATCTCGTTATGACTTGCTCCGCGGTTGAAGGCTCGTACGCTGAGTTCCGTACCCTTCCACTGAAATGGCTTAACAATGAGATCCGGATCTATCCCATCCAAGTTCATCGTGTTATCCGCTCCATCACAGCGAACGATCATGCTGCCGAAATTAATGCCTCTAGTTGAACGGTTACGGACCGCCCGCGTTGCTGATCGCAGGCTTGTTCGCGCGCCACATCCCTGAGGTCATGCAACTCCGTCGTCATTTCTTCGACCAAACGCTGCAGTGCGCCGGACCCCATTGTGTGGGTCGTGTTCCGCTGAATAAAAGACCCTGGCAACGCAAGACGCCTCGGGTCACGAATTACGTTAAGACCGGCTAAACCCGCCCCGGTAGGCGGCAGGGCGTGGCAAACATTACACGCTTCCGCGTTCGGCCCCGTGACGCGGGGGGGATATGGTTAGCCCAACCGTCTCCTTGCCGTTGATCTGCTCGCGGTACGCGAGTAAACCGGCCGCCGTCCCCGACATTTCCGCCGACCCCGTCAATGGCATTAAAATTCGTTTCGAATAACTCATCCCCGCAGTCAAACGCATTTACGAAACGATCAAACGGGTCCTCATTGTTCATCATCTCGGCCTGTTCACAATGTACGATATTACCGCTTCCTAATTTCTGGATGGTGTCGAGCGTATCGCTCAGCGCCGATGCCAATGCGCCATTACTTAAGCCGTAGAGCAGACCGGCACACCATATACAACGCAGGATCTCGTACCTCGTCCCGTGTTTTTTTGCCACAACTAACCTCCTTGATAACATAGTGCATGATTTTTATAACAAAACTTCCTGGCGTCTAATCACGACGGCGATCGGATTAAACGTTTCCCGCTTGCTCTTCGCTGCGATGCAGTATGGGTGCGTGGACGCGTTGAAATTGCTTGATCAGCGTAAACAATGAGGTCTACAGTTTTCTCATTCCACACCGCCACCAAGGCTTTCATTAACTATTCGCGCTGGCAACGTCACCACTTATTCAACATTGCAGGGTTCACCGGCTTCTGCCGAACCCTACAAGTTGACGCCTAATAAGTATGTATACTTAATTTTTATATAGATATATACGTATTTTTTACACGGATAGGCTAACGATGCTAGACCCAAATTAGCCGTTCGAACGATCGGATTGTCACGCAGATAAGTACCTCGCCGGGGGGAGAACGTCCAAATCGTACCCGTAACGGAAGAAAAACCGTTAGTCCCGTGGAGACAATGGGTAACCGTCTTTGATAATGAAGTCGGTCATGCGGTACTCTCTCTTAACCATAATGGTTTCGATGGTCGTCATTAAGATTAGGAGAATTTCGTCTGGAGTGATTTCGGAATCGAAGACGTCATAACACTACCAAAAATAACCATTTTAAGATGGGTTTGCAGGGCTTCGAATCCCTTGAAATAAAGATTTTTTATTTATTGAAAAGTGTGTCGTCTGGTACAAACTTATTATTGGTGGCGCGGAAGAAATCGCGCAGTCAATTAGAACGAATAGGCGATGTAGACATCTCACCCCTCACCATTGGGACGGACTATGCGTACGGATACGAAATGTCAGTTTAACGATCGCTGCTCTCCCCGCTCGCTTGAACTTTCAAACGCCATTCGGCGTGTCCAGGAGCACGTCATTTGCGAAACGCCAGCGAAACACCTGTTTGACGAGTTACTCAAAGACATTGTCTCGTTAACAGAGAGTGAATACGGTATCATCGGCGCAGTTACCCAAAACCAGGAAGGTAAGGCAGACCTTAAAACGCTTGCTACTAAGGGTATCGTCCGGAACGATGAAACTCAGGCTTTTTATGAAGCCAATGTTCCTCAGGGGCACGATTTCTTCGATTGGGATACTCGTCTCGTAACGGTAGTCACTACGGGTAAGCCTGTGGTTAGCCACGAACTGTCTGATGATGGTTCCCATGGCAACACGCGTCCGGAGGAGAACACTGCCTCAAACACCTTTCTAGCTATGCCGGTGTGTGCCGGTGAGCACGTCGTAGGTCTAGTGGGAATTGCCGATCGACCCGGCGGATACGATGAAACCTTCATTGAGTTTTTGCAGCCGCTGATAAAAACATATGGTCAGATAATTGAGAGGTTTCAACGGGATTCGCGGCGCCAACACGAGGTTGAAGAAAACGAAAACCGATTGCGTAAAAAACGAGACCTGTTACGCGCTATTGGCCGAGCCCAAGGCCATATGATCCGCAACGCACAGCCACAACAGTTATTTAACGAGTTGCTGGAGGATTTCCTTCAGATCACAGATAGCGATTACGGATTTATTGGCGAAATAGTCTCGTCCCCGGAGGGTAAACCCTATCTAAGGAGTCAAGCCTTAACCAATATCGCTTGGAACAAGGAAACCCAGGCATTTTACGAGGCCAACATTGAAACCGGCATGGAGTTTCACAACCTTGAGACGCTCTTCGGTCGGGTTATGGTCACCGGTGAAGCGGTTATCGCCAATGATCCGTCAAATGATCCGCGTCGTGGCGGCTTACCGCCGGGGCACCCCGCCCTAAACGCTTTTCTCGGTCTTCCTGTGTATGCCGGAGATACGCTTAAAGGGATGGTAGGCCTTGCCAACCGTCCGCAAGGTTACGACCAGAGGCTTATCGAATTCCTCCAACCGTTAGTTCGAAGCTATGGCCAGATTATCGAGGCCTTTCACAACGACATAGAGAGGCAACGAGCCGAACAGGCATTGCAGACCAGTCACCGTACGACCCAGTTGCTGAGCAGCTACATTTCCCTTACCTCCGGCCTTTCGATAACAGAGGTCGCTCTTACCACGTTAAACTTCCTTAAACTGGAACTGGGATTAGAACACGCCACGATCGCGTTACTTAAACCTGACGGTGGCGGTTTTCAACATCTCGGCGCAACACATAACGAACAATATGCCTTTGAGTTCAGCGGAAGCCTACCCGCGCGGCCGAACGCCTTGTCAGAAATAATAATGGATCCTGCGCCTCGATATCGACCGAACATTGAAACAGAGAGCACGCACGACGGTGTATACGACAACCCCGTCGCGACGGGACCGCGTAGTGACTTTCTGGTACCGCTATGGGTCGAAGATAGATGTCTGGGGGCGCTTGTAATTGCTTCCAATACACCTGATGGAATTTCGCAAGACGCGCGACAGTTCCTGCCGCTCATCGCTCCCAATCTCGCGCAATCTCTCCATAACACCGCACTGTATAAGAGACTTCGGGATGAAAAATCCAAGCTGCACAGCGCTATACAGTCGCGCGAACACGCGTTTCAAGAATTGCAACGCTTCCGCGCGGCGTTGGATAGTAGCGACGACAATATTTTTCTGATTGACCCCCATGCAATGAAATTTGTTGATTTCAACCGAGCCGCCACGGAAGACATGGGGTATAGCCGAGCCGATTTGCTGACTTTGGGGTGCCCGGATATCGCTGTACCTGAAACGACCAGGACAGATTTACGGGAAGTATACAATGACCTGATCGAAAGTGGTAAAGACTCTGAACGTATTAACGCCGTTCATCAACGTCGCGACGGTTCGCAATTCCCCGTTGAGGTAAATCTCAGCGTGCTGCGCGATAACCAAGAGAAACCCGTAATTATTGCGGTGGCTCGAGATGTAAGCAAACGTAAAGAAGCAGAAAAGACTATTGAGTCCCAGTTACGTCATCTCAATATTATCGAACGCGTGAGTCGGATCAGCCTAAAGGCGACAACAGAGGAACAGCTGCTCGAGGAGCTTCTTGACGAAATCCTTACGTTCTACGATTGTGATCGCGCTTATTTTATCTACCCGTGTGAGCCCGAAGCACCGTCGTTTCGCGTCCCCTTAGAAAAGACGAAACCGGCGTGGCCGGGCGCCTTTGCCCTAGGGGTTGAAGTCCCAATAAACCCCGACGTCAGCGAATTATTCTCTACGGCTCTCAGGACGCGTCAGCCGGTCGTATTTGACAGAAACTCTCATCCTCCAATTCTCAGCGAACAATCGCGGCAACGCTTCTCGATACGCGCCCTTATGCTCACGGCTATTACACCAAAAGTCGGTCAACCTTGGTTACTAGGAATCCACCACTGCGCACGAACACATACTTTTACTGACGATGAGATCCAGATTTTCGCTGAAATTGGCCAGCGCATTACCGACTCACTAAGCAGTTTGATTTCGCTCAAGAACCTCCATGATAGCCAACACTATAATCGAATGCTCTTTGAGCAGTCTCCGGTCGGCCTTGCGTTGTGCACTATGGATGGCCGATTGGTAGACGTCAATCCAGCCTTTGCCGCTATTCTTGGACGTACTGTTGACGAAAGCCAGCAGCTCACGTACTCGGAAATTACGCCTGAAACATATGAAGCGGAAGAACAACGGCAACTCAACGACCTTACGGATAGTGGTCGTTACGGGCCCTACGAAAAAGAGTATAAACACAAAGATGGACATCTTGTTCCAGTGAGTCTTAGTAGCATGATATTGGAAAAAGGTGGAGAGAAATTTATTTGGTCTAGCATTGAAGATATTACCGAGCGTAAACGCGCGGAGGACAAACTCAGACAAGCCGCTGTGGTTGTTGAGAACACGGACGAGGGCATCATTGTTACGGACAGTAGCGGAAAGATTGTTAAAGCTAATAAAGCATTTACGGAAATAACCGGTTATACGGAAGCTGAGGCTGTAGGAAAGAATGCGCGCCTGCTTAAATCAGGTAGCCATGACGCCGCGTTTTATAACAACATGTGGGATACTCTTCGGCAAACGGGTCGTTGGCAAGGCGAACTTATGGACCGACGCAAGAATGGCGAACTCTTCCCTGCCTGGATGACCATCAGTGCCGTATATGATGATCAAAACGAAATCGCGAACTATGTATCGGTGTTTACAGATATAACCTCGCTCAAGCGATCTCAGGAGAAAGTGGATTTTCTCGCTTACCATGACCCATTGACTCAGTTACCTAACCGGTTATTACTTCATGATCGCCTCGACCATGCGATCGAACACGCTGAACGCGAGGGGTATCGCGTTGCCGTCATGTTTCTCGACCTCGATCACTTCAAACACATTAACGATAGCCTCGGACATCCTATCGGTGATGAACTGCTGAAGAATGTCGCTACACATATGGATTGGCTTCTACGCAAAGAAGATACCTTGGCACGGCTTGGCGGTGACGAGTTTGTTGTACTCTTGGAGAATGTCGAGAATCCTCAAGACATCGCCGTCTTGGCCCAAAAACTATTGGACAGTTTTAGGGAGCCCTTCGTTGTCAAAGGGCACCAATTACATCTCGGCCTCAGCATGGGTATAAGCGTCTATCCTCAAGATGGAAAGGATACCGCCACGCTCATCAAGAACGCCGACGTCGCAATGTATCGCGCCAAAGAAGAGGGGCGTAATAATTATCAGTTCTATACTTCGGAATTTACCACCGCGGCGTTTGAACGTCTCACCATGGAATCGGCGTTGCGCAAAACGTTGGAGAACGATGAGTTGGTGCTTCATTATCAGCCGCAGTTTTCTCTGTACTCCAAGAAGCTCATCGGGGCAGAAGCATTGGTGCGCTGGGACCACCCGACGCTGGGCTTGGTTTGTCCGGAGCAGTTTATTCCGCTCGCAGAAGATTGCGGTTTAATCACTACGATTGGTGAATGGGTACTGCGAACGGCGTGCACTCAGATGAAAGAATGGATCGCGCTTGGATTGCCGCTTAAGAGAATCGCCGTCAATATCTCAGGTGTACAGTTCAAGCGCGGGAGTATCGCCAAAAACATCTCAGTGATATTGAGAGAAATCGGCCTAGCCGCTAAATATCTGGAGATCGAGCTAACAGAAAGTTCCCTGATGCAGGACAAATACGGGGTAATCAAGGAACTCGACGTCCTAAAACAACAGGGGGTATCTATAGCCATTGATGATTTCGGAACCGGTTATTCATCACTCAGTCATTTGAAGAAACTGCCGGTGAATAAGTTAAAGATTGACCGGTCCTTTGTTCACGATATCTTGATGGACCCTAATGATGAAGCCATCGCACGCGCAGTCATTGCGCTGAGCAAAACCATGCAACTGGACGTATTAGCGGAAGGCATTGAAACAGCGGACCAGGCTGCCTTACTCGCAGCCCTTGAATGCAACGAAGGCCAGGGCTATCTCTTCAGTCCGCCAATTTCGGCTGAACAGTTCTTACAACGGTATCGAACTTAAATTCATCGTTAGGAGGCTATGGAGAGATTAAACGCGGCGCCCTTGTAGCCCGCATTTCTTAAAGTATCCACGCGACTCGCTTGTTTAGGCCGCGGAAAATAATAATTATCCAAGAATTGCGCCGAATCTTTGCTTAGATTCAAGGCGCGGCAAGTGGCGCATATTGAAATATGCAACACTTGCCGTAACGCAGAAGCTGAGTAAAAAGACAAGCAAGGTTGGATAATTATTTTTTTCCGTGGCCCTTATCGTCCTCACTATCGCCGGGCTTTCCGCTTTTAGCAATTTGCCACGCATCGAGGACCCCCGTATCACCAACCGCAATCCGCTCATTATGACATTTCTACCCGGCGCTTCAGCTACGTGCATCGAGGCCCTAGCGACCAAGCCGCTGGAGGATAAACTGCGAGAATTGTCCGAGATCAAAGAAATCGAATCCACCTCCCGGCCCGGCATATCGTTGATCAGCCTCGAACTCGAGGACTGGGTCGATCACGGCAATAACGAAGACATCTTTTCTAAGATTAGGGATATGCTGGCGGATGGCGAAGTGGCACTGCCAGCGACGGCGAGTAAACCCGCGTTCGACGACAAACGAGGCGCCGTCGCCTACTCGCTGATTGTCGCAATCAAAGTCGATGCCGATGCAGCGCCGCAACTGGCGATCATGACAAGGCTTGCCAAGGAGCTCGCCGATCGATTGCGCAACGTCGCCGGCACAGAACATGTTCGGCTGTTTGGAGCGCCGACAGAGGAAATCACCGTCACCATCGATCCTGGCGAGCCCACCGCTTTAGGCTTGTCCACCACCGACGTTGCGACACTCATTGGCGCCGCGGACGCCAAAGCACCTGCCGGCGTGTTGCGAGCCCGTGATCGCGATGTATTGCTGGAAGTGGAAGGGGAAATGAATTCCATCCATCGCATCTCGGAAATACCCGTGACAGAGAACGCAACCGATGGTTTAGTGAAACTCGGCGATATCGCCCGAATCGGCAAGAGCTGGCGCGATCCACCACCGACCATCGCGTACGCCGATGGCGTGCGTGCAATCCTGATCGCGGCACGCACAGAGCCGAAAGTCCGGCTCGACCAGTGGGCGATTGCTGCCCGTGATACCATTGAGGCGTTTACCGAACAATTCGACGCCACAGTCACCGTCGATGTAAGCTTTGACCAAAGCCGTTATACCGAAGCGCGCTTGCACGACCTCGGCGGTAATCTACTGGCCGGCGCGCTAGTGGTGATGCTCGTGGTGCTGCTGGGTATGGGATGGCGAGCGGCGCTAGTGGTCGGCGCGGCACTGCCCCTGAGCGCCGCCTTCACCCTCTTTGGGCTCACGTTATTTGGTCAGCAAATCCATCAAATTACCATCGCGTCTCAAGCGGCGTGCGCCCCGAAGAAAATGTTCCGAGGAAAACCTGGTAGTTGCTGCTGGACCAGGCTAACAGGGAATGCGCAGTGGCTCATCGCGGAGGTGCTACCGTCTGCTAAATGTTAGGTCTACTTCTCCACCCACACGTGGTGCAGCACTTGCGCGGGATGATAGGCTATCACGCCTGTGCCGTCTTTGATTTGCTGACGACAACTGGTGCCCGTCGCTACGACGATTGTATCTTGGGAGGCGGAGCGGATGGCGGGAAATAATACCAACTCGCCGATAGCCATGGAAAGATCGTAATGCTCTTTCTCATAGCCAAAGCTTCCCGCCATACCGCAACACCCAGAGGGAATGGTTTGTATGTCGCTGTCCGGTATGAGGGACAAGGCCTGTATGCAACTTCCCGTACCCGCAAGGCTTTTTTGATGACAATGACCATGGACGAGTATGGTCGTGGAGGTCTTGCGCTGTAATTGCGATGCGCTCTCGATATCGTGCATTACCTTACAAACAAACTCCTCAAATAGCAGACATCGCGCTGCCACCGTTTTCGCTTTTTCTCGTACCTCATCCGTATTGGCTAAACCCAGTAGTTCGTCGCGATAGGTCAATAGCTCCGACGGCTCCAATCCAATAAGCCACTTACCGTGCTGCGCGTGTTCGAACAACCATTCTACCGATGAGGCGACGCGTTGACGTGCTTTGCGCAACAAGCCTTGGCTGATTACAGTGCGCAACGATGGAAAGCACGGCGAGAGCGTTATGCGAAATCCCATTTGTTCGAGGAATGCCACCGCAGCGATGCCAACGGCGGAATCGTAATAGTTCGTAAACACATCGCTAACTAAGACGATTTCATCACGTTGCCCGGCGTTGCGGTGTACTTGATGGTTTTTAAACCAGCGCTGCAAGTTAACGCTCGCTAGCGCGGGTAAATCTCGCCGCGTGTGAAAATCTAAAAGGCGTTTCAGCGGCAATCGTTGCATGACCCAGTTGGAGATAGATGGCGTCGTCGAGGAGACTCGCGTCAGCACATCGAAATGCTGTATGAACCGCGATCGTAATGGCACTCCGAAGCGGTCACAATAATGTTGCAAGTGTTCAGACTTCAAACGCGCCATATCCACATTGGCGGGACATTCAGATCGGCAGCCTTTACAGCCAAGACAGAGGTCAAGGACTTCGTTTAAGGCCTGGTGAGTGATACCCTTGTTAAATCCATAATGCTTCAGGAGCTGCCTGTAAACGTTAGCCCTTCCGCGTGTTGAGTGTTTCTCTTCCAAGGTCGCCATATAGGACGGGCACATTGTGCCATCGCCGGCTTGTTTGCGGCAGGCGCCGGCGCCGTTACAGCGTTCAACGGCGCCTATGAATCCATTGTCTGCACTCCAATCAAAAAATGTTTCGTCATCGGATATCGCAGGCATAGCGATGGTGCGCAAGTCAGCATCTATTACGTCGTGAGATACAATCTTGCCTGGATTGAGAATGGTGTGAGGATCGAAGGCGAGCTTAATGCGACATAAGGCCTGGTAGACCTGATCGCCAACGAATTTCTCAACGAATGGGCTACGCACGCGTCCGTCGCCATGTTTCGCAGACATCGTACCGCCGGCGTCTACAAGCATTTGTGCCACTTCTTGAGCGAGTTCGACCAACTTGTTGCGATCGGTCTCTGTCTTCAAATCTAGTATTGGGCGCAAATGTATAAGGCCTTTCGACACGGAACCGTAGTAAACACAGGTTGTTTGATAACGGTTCATTAGGTCTCGAACGTTCCGTACAAACCCTGCGAGCTTCGCTACGGGAACCGCGCTGTCCTCGATAAACGTCACGGGTTTGTCACTACCAGGTGTACCCATTAATAATCCAAGCGCCGCACGACGTACTGACCAGGCCTTCTCAAGTTCATGAGCCGATAATATCGGAAATGCGTACCCAAGGCGCCGTGCGTTAAACAGCTTTACTAGAGTATTAGCAGAATCACTAAGCTTCGAAACATCATCGTCACTGAACTCGATCAGTAACACAGCTTCCGGTTCACCCTGCAGCCATGACCGATTGCGTTGTTGCTCTAAGTTGTCCTTGGTTAAGCCAAGTATGTACTTATCTAAAAGCTCAACAGTGCTTGCGCCGTGCTCCACGGCAGGCTTTACAGCCTGTAACGCCTCATCCAAATCAGAGAAATGGGCACATAGTAGCCGCTTATGCCGGAGAACAGGTACCAGATTCAACGTAGCCTCAGTAATACACGCCAACGTACCTTCACTCCCGCATAATAGGGCGGCGAGATTAAAGTCGTCACCGTTTTCGTTCCACGGTCGCATATTCGCAAGCACATGCACCGCATAACCCATATTGCTCGTAACAACATTAGGGTCGGGAAAGTGTTGCATTATTTGATCGCGGGCGTTGGTGATTTCGTTGAAAACGGTGCGATAAACAACCCCTTCGTGGCCGTGGATGGCCAATTTTTGCTTGAGTTGGTGTGGATCTAACCCACAGACGCGAATTGTCTCGCCACTGGCTAACACCAGTTCCAGTTCTAAAACATGGTCGCGCGTCGTCCCATAAAGCGGACTGTGAGTTCCCCACGCGTTGTTACCTATCATTCCGCCGATATTGCAGCGATTCGCTGTTGACGGATCGGGAGCAAATTGTAATCCGCGTGATAGTAATTGTATATTGAGATCGCGAAGGACAACACCGGGTTGAACACGCGCCGTCCGACGCCCGGGGTCGATATCCACGACCTGGGTCATGTAGCGTGATACATCCACGATTAATCCTTGACCTACCACCTGCCCCGCCAAGCTCGTTCCTCCAGCTCGTGGTATAAGGGGGATCTTGTTGAATTCCGCGAACCGTAAAACAGCTACGCAATCGTCACGGTGCTTTGGCCTGACAATCCCCAGAGGAGTTTGTTCATACAGCGACGCATCTGACGCGTACAGCATGCGCGAAATCTCATCGGTTAAGACGTCGCCGTCGAGTTGATCGCTTAGCCGCGACAACAGCTTTTTAAGTTGGAATCTTTTTTCTGGCATGGGCGGTACGTTAACATACGCATACCCAAGGATAAACGCTTTTCCGCCGAGTTTGTGGGTAGAGCCGCACAGTACGCCCTCACTCCCGGAACGGGTTGGATCGGGGGGCTTCAATCGAAACGCGGTGAATTCGTTCTACACTCACTCTTGCGGCGCGGCGATGCCATATCCGTGTGCCTAGCCTACCCCTATGTGACATAAGCGTTCCGCTATGGCCCGGACTCCCATGACGTGGCCGAATTCTTGGCCGGTGTGTTAAAAGGAAACAAGCAGGCGGCGATATCTCATATATACCCGTGGCGTTTGAGATTTAGGTGTCAATAGCACGCCCTCTTCATTCCATGTCTGCGTTGAAACTCCTCGCAATAGTCCGGCTATTACTCGTCATTTCGCCTTGCCACGAATTGA
>CALZJI010000233.1 GCA_945787615.1 uncultured Chromatiaceae bacterium
AGAAATGAAGTCGGAGCTGAAGGCGCTGCGCAGCGAGCTTACCATGGCAAAAGCTACAATTAGCGACCTTAGAGATAGGCTTTCTCTCGAAGAGAAGCCGAGTGCCACATCCTCCGATACCGCAGCAGACCACAATGTTTCAGATCAATCGGCAAACCCAACCGAACGGAATTTCTCGAACGAAGCCGCGACAGAAGACAGCACGTTAGAGTCCAGCCGATCAGAGATTTCAAACGCGATCGAGCTTGAAAACGCCGTCACCGAAATGGAAGCAAGCTTCTGGCAAGACGAATACGATTTTCAATGGACGGTTAATACGGAAAACCAGCTCAAGGG
>CALZJI010000234.1 GCA_945787615.1 uncultured Chromatiaceae bacterium
CAATCGCAAAATCCTCGAATTAGCCCGGCTAGTCCTGCGGTTTTGCTCAATCGGATTGTCCAAAACTAACCCAAATATGGGCGCGAAAAATACGAAGTTATTTTTTCGCGAGCCCTTAGTTAGAGATTACCTCGACTGGAATGGTACTTTATGCTTCGGGCACGACGCTAACCACCACTTTAGCGTCCACATCAGGGTGTAAGTGAATACTCACTTCGTGTTCACCGGCTTGACGTAGCGCCCCGGTCGGTAGGCGCACTTCCTGTTTCTCGACATGCATACCTGCTTGAGTAAACGCCTCAGCGATATCGGCCGTTCCCACGGACCCGAACAGTTTTCCTTCGTCCCCCGCGTGAGCGGCAATCGTTACTACCGCATCTTGCAGTTGATCACGCCGCGCCTCGGCGGCAGCCAACGCCTCGTCGGCCGTTTTCTCTAATTCGGCTCGGCGCGCATCAAATTTTGCGCGATTGTCCTCCGTTGCAGGCACTGCTTTTCCTCGAGGAATCAAGTAATTCCTTCCGTAACCTGGTTTCACATGAACCAACTCTCCAATCTGACCAAGGTTGGTTATCTTTTCTAACAGAATTACATCCATCCCAGCATACCTCTCATCAAATCTAACCCACTCCGCAAATGCCAAATTCGTTACCGGCTCGACAGTTCACTAAATATACCCCCACGGCCCTATTCGTCTCCGGAACCGGAAACATCGTCTCTTTTACCAATACGGGCGCGGATATTAATCCAGGTATCAGTCCATCCTAACGCCGCTACCATCACCGTTACGTGCGGTATAAACACCAGCAGTATATAGAGCCCCACTAGCCACGGTGTTGGATTACCGGTTTTACCAATCCAATTATGCAAGACCCCCAAACCCGGCAACAGGTAGATCACGCCCAACACCCATAGCATATCCTTTGCGACGTTACCGATCGTACCCGAGGCCACCAACGCAATTACAGCCACTGCTAACGCTGCCGCGCCCATGTTATAACCCAGGCGTACGCCGTAGAACTCCTTCTTCAATCCACCCGGGTTGTATAAAATCGCTTGCCACCATCGACCGAGAAGCAGACTAGCGAGGTATCCGGTCAGCATGGCAGCTGCCATTATTCCTGTCATCCATCCTGCGATCATGGAAATGGAGTCCGCAAACTGAACGGTGTCGACGGACGTTTGGGCGCTTTCCATCGCGGTCTGAAACGCGGTCATTAAAACTTCTTCCCACCACGCCGCTGGATCCGCAACTGCGATATGCATACCGATTACCGCAACCGCAGCAACGATCACCGCCACGCTAAGCGTCGTTCCCAAGGACACTGTGTTGCGCAGAACAAGCGCTAGAATCCATACCGGTAGTACTGCAATGCCCAACGAGACAAGGAACGTGACGAACAAACCGGTGTTTTGCGTTGAGGCGAAGGCGAGCAGCGCGGACACCACACAGGTCCCCACAATGACGAGCAATCCTTCTTGCGCACCTTTTCGTAACGTCACCAACGCCACTACAGCCCCGGTAACGATATTAATTGGTGGCACCATCAGGGTTAGCGCGGCGCAGACCGTCGCCACCAGGATCGCCTGAAGTCGCCCCCGTAAAATGAATGACGCGAAGGCCCTCACCCAGTTGTCCTTTCTTCCATTCTTAAATATTGCGTATTCGACCCCCTCTGACACCGCATCGGAAAGAGAGGTCACACGCCCAGAACGCATCTCGCCGACCTACAACCAACGCTTCATCGAAGAAGCAGGTCGTACAGCAGTATACGTGTCTAATGAGCGTCGCTGTAAGGCAATAACGCCAAGTAGCGTGCGCGTTTTATGGCTCGTGCTAGCTGGCGTTGATAGCGAGCTTTAGTGCCGGTGATACGACTCGGAACAATCTTTCCAGTTTCGGAAACATAGTTTTTCAATGTCGCGATATCTTTGTAGTCGATTTCCTTTACGCCTTCGGCAGTAAAGCGACAGAATTTTTTACGTCGAAAATAACGTGCCATAGCGGTCTCCACTAATACAACTTAATGATTGTGATGAAAGATGGAACAACAGTCGTGTTATACCGTCGGCTCGGGTTGACTACCCGAGGTTTCACTCGGACCCAACTCAGCGGGTGCGGCCACAGCGGCTTCACCACGGGGTGCGCGGCTCTCGCCGCCCTCTCGTTCTTCGCGCTCTTTAAGCCTCACCATCGGAGAAGCTTCGGTAATCGCTTCTTTACGCGCGAGCACAAAATGACGGATCACAGCATCGTTAAAACGGAAGATACCAGCGAGTTCGTCAAGAGGCCCTTTGCCACACTCAACGTTCATTAAGACGTAATGGGCCTTGTGAATTTTATTGATAGGATACGCTAGTTGACGACGGCCCCAGTCCTCCAGACGATGGATCTTACCCCCATCATCCTCAATTAAGGACCGATAACGGTCAATCATGGCAGGAACTTGCTCGCTCTGGTCCGGGTGAACCAGAAATACAATCTCGTAGTGCTTCATAGTCACTCCTTTCGGTTCAAAGTCTTCCGCGCGAAAATGGTCGGCGATAAGACAAGGAGAATTCGTAGGGGTTTGTAAATAAAAGCGGGGATTTTACTGGATATCGACGAGTTAGGCAAACGCAATGGGTAATGCGTCTACGCATTACCGTAGCCGTTTAGCGTTGAGTTCAGCATCGAAT
The DNA here is from genome assembly GCA_945787615.1 of uncultured Chromatiaceae bacterium. Classification (GTDB taxonomy): domain Bacteria; phylum Pseudomonadota; class Gammaproteobacteria; order JAADHS01; family JAADHS01; genus CALZJI01. The sequence goes on from CALZJI010000234.1 coordinate 2,680, forward strand.
GAACGTTGGCCCGTCTTTCGCAGTTCGCCGGCAATCTCCGCGAAATTACGAAATAAGGGATAAACTGCCGGTTCGCCTCAAATTGTATCGCAAATTCATTGCATACTGAAATATATACTCGATGGTAATACGATTTTCGCACCAAAAAACCGGTTCCATTCGCACCAAAAAACCGGTTCCAAGCGCCCTACGCTCCCAGAATAAACCCATTACTTTTCGCTATATCGAAAGCGGGCCCTGTACCTAAATGGCCATAAACTGCTCGAAGAAGGACCAATTCACACTCTTATCGTTCCGGAACATTAATATAAATTACAGACTGTTACGCCGCTTTCTGCCGCTGCCGAACGACCTCATAAAGACAAATCCCGGCCGCCACCGATACGTTAAGACTTTCAACGACGCCCACCATTGGAATGCGCACTAATACGTCACAATTTTCCGCCGTCAGGCGGCGTAGCCCGCTCCCTTCTGAACCCATGACCATGGCCACCGGCCCGCGCAAATCAGCATCGAACAGGGTATCGACCGCTTGATCCGACGTACCCACGATCCACACCCCGGCCTCCCGAAGCTGCCTAAGCGCCCGCGATAGGTTTGTTACACGTATAAACGGTACCGACTCAGCCGCACCGCAGGCCACTTTTCGCACAGTGGCATTAACGCCTACGGCTCGGTCTTTAGGGGCAACCACGGCATGCGCACCAGCCGCGTCTGCCGTGCGGATACACGCGCCTAAATTATGGGGGTCTTGAACACCGTCGAGGATCAACAACAGTAACCGGTTTCCGTGTTTCGCCACCAGGTCATTTAAGTCATTGAGATCAAAAAGCGTTTGAGCCGAATTTGACCCCGCCCGCGCGACGATCCCTTGATGGCGGGCACCTCGAACCATCCCATCCAGAGCTTCACGCGAAATCCTGTGCACGACAACATCGCGGTGTTTCGCCAAACCGAGAATGTTCGCCACGCGTTTATCATGGCGGGCCTGCTGTACCCAGAGCTCTACGACGACGCTTGAATCATCCCGTAATGCGGTGGCTACGGCATGCAGCCCATAAATAAGCTCGTCAGTATTCGTCATCGCCCATGGGCTGCCTTTAAAAATAATTCACATTCTGGTCGCCAATCCATCTCGCCCGCCTGCGTTGCCTACAGGGATGTAGCCAAGGGGCGTGACCACCACTCCACGGACGACGCACATGGATGTGCTAGTGTCACGAGAGGGCA